>NZ_DATGKU010000138.1:0-15834 GCF_035294505.1 Chthonomonas sp.
AGCGTACCTCACAAAACGACAAAAGCAACTCGAGCCGGCCTGCTCCGGCATTGTGCTCTACCTCGGATGCAATCGCACATGGCCCCAACTTCAACACCACAACTTTTTCTTCTCTGCCGATAGCGATGCCGAGTTTCGCGACCTCTATGAACACAAAATCCCTCACGACGACCCGACTTGCTATCTGGCGGCCCCGAGCATAACCGACCCTTCCGTAGCCCCACCCAATACTACTGCTCTCTATGTGCTGGTCCATTGCCCTTATCTCACCGATGCCTTTCATTGGGAGCAACAGGGTGCCGCTTACCAACAGCGCATCCTCGATAAGCTAGAACGCTGCGGCCTTACAGGATTAAGAGAATCCATTCAGGTTTCTCATGCTCTCACTCCGAGAGATATCGAACGGCTCTACTGGGCCAATCGCGGCGCGATCTATGGGGTCGTCACCCAACGTGGGCTGCGTTCTGCCTTTAAAACGGGCAATCGAAGCCAGCTTATTAAAGGCCTCTATTTTGCCGGAGGCAGCGTGAACCCAGGGCCTGGTGTCCCTATGGTGCTTATGTCGGGCCAGGTCGCAGCGGAATGTGTACTTGAGGATTTTGGCACGGCAACCCATCTTTCGCCAAGAGAGGCTGCACCGGCCTCCCACTAATGTTGACGCGCCTCTCTCTTCGAGAGGCGCGTCGTTTCTTTCCCAACGAAGTGGATAGGCTACATGTGGTACCCATGCCGATAGGTCGGATGAACGATGTGCATTACCTCCGGAGCGTTCTTTGCCACCATTCTCTTGGCGTCCCACTCGATCTTCTTTCCGGCAGACCACACGGCCAAATTGCCCATGATAGCCATAGACGCCAGCGGCCCTGCATAATCCGGGAAGTTCGACATGGCCGGTACCCCCTCTTTGATCGCCCGCACGAACTCCTCAAAGTGGCCAGGAGATTGCGGGAAGGGAACCTCGCCCACATCTACCCCACCTATCAGGATGTTGTTGCTCCCGTAGTCGTCCGAAGAATAGACCTTCCCTTTGGTGCCGATCATCAAGGAGCCGCTCGAGCTGATCTTGCCCGTTTTAGGGTCTCTCGGCACGTCGGTAAGCACATCGTCGGGCGGCAGCTTGCCTCCATCGTACCAGTGCATCACCACCGAAGAGCGCTTGAACGGCTTCACCATATCGGCAGGCCAAGCGGATGAGGGCGGCCCTACCTGCTCAGCCGGACCGAAATAGTAGTGAATAATAGACCACGAGGGGTAACTATCGTGGTTCGTTCCAGATGTTTCGGCCTCTACCGCGATTGGGTCGCGCAGATCAAGCGCCATAAAAGGAAGATTCATGGTATGGCAGGCCATGTCGCCCAAAGCCCCTGTGCCGAAATCCCACCAGCCTCGCCACGAAAACGGGTGATAGCCGGGTGCATAAGGTCGGAAAGGAGCCGGCCCGATCCATAGGTTCCAATGAAGGTAAGATGGCACCGGTGCCTGAGGTGGACGGCTGATGCCCTGTGGCCAGATAGGCCGATTTGTCCACACATGCACCTCCGTCACGTCGCCGATAGCCCCGGCGCGTACCATAGCCGCAAATCGCCGCAGGTTATCTCCTGCTGTTCCCTGATTGCCCATCTGGGTTGCTAGCTTCTTCTGCCGCGCAACCTCCATCATACGATGGATTTCATAGATGCTGTGGGCGAGAGGCTTCTGGCAAAAGCAGTGTTTTCCCATCTCCATTGCCATGAGGGCCGCCGGTGCGTGCGAATGATCTGGCGTGCTTACGGTGACTGCATCTATGCTCGAACCCATCTCCTCTAGCATCTTTCGGTAGTCGTTGTACTTTTTGGCCATCGGATACTTCTGGGCGGCGCGGTTGAGTGTGTTCTCATCCACATCGCAAATGGCCACAACATCCCCTAAACGAGCGGCATCTGCCGTATCGCTATCCCCTTTGCCTCCCACGCCGATGCAAGCAAACTGAACTCGCTCGTTTGGCGACTTTCCTCCCTGAGCGCGCGCCGGATCGGCGATCCATATGCTGAAACCACCGATCAAGGCGCTGCCCAAAAATTCACGTCGAGAACTCTTCAGACTCATTGCTCACTCTCCATCTGGTTATGTTCCGACAAGGAACAACCTTGCCTTAAAAACTCCCTACTAAATTATACAGAGAACCCCCTGTCACCTGCCGGCTATGACTCAGAGGGCGAATAGTTAAGCCTCGAATTCCGTAAAAGAGATTCAGAAACGACATCTCACGCCGCAAGGAGCCTATCTATCGGCGTCGGCTCATAGGAAGCAGGTGGAGCAAACGACTGCCTTGCCCTTGACAGATGGAAAGAGGGTAGTCTATACTTGTTTGAGACGTGCTGTAAAGGAAGGTTACACCTTTCTACACGGACGATCATTTCAATCTCTCTCTCCATGCGTCTTCTCTTCGTCATGTCAGAGATGGATTACGCCTGAAGGAAATGCAGATATATGAAAGAGAATCGCCCAACGCAAAACAGCGTCAAGAATACGCAGAGCAAAGGGGGCCGAATTGGAATTTGGCTCAAGCGAGGTTTACTTACTATCGTTGCCCTTATTGTTCTCGGCACCGGAGTCATCGCCGGAAGTTTCTATGCTCGAAGCCCCTTTATACGGAAACTGGTCAATAACTACTTCACGCCCCACAACATCGCAACCGTCATCACGCATCACGATATTTTCGCGCCTTATGCAATCTCACGCCAATTCCAAGGGCCACAACAACACAACCTCATCATCGCCCTGCTTGGCTGCGATGCAGACTACTATAATGATAAACCGGTCCCTATTCCAGGTTCACCCGGGCGTAGCGACGCGCTCTTAATCGCTCATGTAGACTTCGATAACAATACGCTGAATATCGTTTCCATCCCACGAGATTCGGCTGTACATATCCCCGGCCATCGGGGGTTTGATAAGATCAATGCAGCCCATGAGTGGGGTAGAAATGCACTGACCGACGAAACGCTTCAACAGGATTTCGGAATCAACCCCGACTATACCGTAGCTCTCCACTTTGAAAGCTTTCAAAAAATCGTGGATGCCGTAGGAGGTGTAGACCTTTATGTAGATAAAGACCTCAACTACGACGACAATTGGGGTCACCTCCACGTCCATCTGAAAAAAGGGTTCCAGCATCTTAACGGCTACCAAGCTATGGGCTTTGTGCGTATTCGGCACAGCGATAACGACTTGGTAAGAGAACAGCGTCAGCACGAGTTTTTGGAGGCACTACGTGCAAAGGTAATGAGTCCCAAGGCCTTCTTAGCTCTACCCGATATTCTCAACACGGTTTCGGATGACATGGAAACTAACATGTCGCAGAGCCAAATGTTAGCTCTTGTTCACTGGGCTACCCAACTCCCCCAGCAAAATATCCATTTGGCCATTCTTCCCTGCGTGGAGGGCCGCAGCTACGTCTACATCAAACCCGCCGAAGCCACCAAAATGCTTGCCGATATGCTCTACAACGGGGATACCACCAAGGTTAGCCTTAATGTCGTTCCTCCCCCTAGTAAATCGCTTGCCCTCAACCCCTACCTGCGCCGTCGTAGCCGTTACCGGCATCACACGTTGTAACACAAAACCAGGGATGGTTTGCAAACCACCCCTGGTTTCCCAAAATTGCTAACGCAGTGCTATCTTCCTTCGCGCGCTTCCGCTTGACGACGAGCTCGAAGGAGCTTGCGTTGGCGGGCGGCTTCCTCACGACGGCGGCGATCACTCGGTTTTTCATAATGTTCGTGCTCGCGCGCCTCTTTCAGAATACCGCTCTCCATAATCATCTTCTTGAAGCGCTTCAGCGCCACATCCAAACTTTCACCAGGATTTACTTTTACCTGTGCCAAATGGTTCGTTCCCCCTCTAAACCTCACACGGCCCGCATCACTCGCGAGCCTGCTTGAAATTGTGTTTGCTATTATACCACACTTCGGCCCTCGACTTACAAAAGAAGACGGGTACAATAGCTTCATGCATGCCAAAATCGTTCATCTTCCGTGGCGGCACGCGAAAATCGTTGCTGCTCTAGGTACGCTTGCGTTGCTTGCCGGTTGTTCCCTTCATACCCCTCATCATCGTCGTATCGCCATTCCTCCACTTGGGGCGGCTCCCTTGCCTCTTCAGATGCCTCGTGCCCTCCTCCTTCAAAACCTCCTCGAAAGATGGAAAAAACCGCTACTCGGTAGGCTAGACTCTCTCGCGGCGATGCAACGCGTCATGCAACTGCGTTCTCTTGTTGAGGAAGCAGCCAACCAAAAAGAAGTACAACCTTACCTAAAGATGCTTGCTCATAGCCAGCATCTCTCCTATGAAAGGGCAAAAGAGAGATGGGTGCTGTTCCATCTCGCAGACCTCCTTGTGGAATCTGGCGGTGATGAAAATCAAATCTCCTCGGCCAATGCCGCCGGTGTCGCCCAGTGGATTCCCTCTCTAGCGCGTGAGCAAGGACTGAGAGTAGACCCACGGAAAGCTCAGCTTCTTACCCAACAGATAGTGAGTCTCAATTTGCAAATCGCAAAAAGCACCGAGGTCGCCTCAAACTCCGGTCCTCCTGTGCTCTCTCAAAACCTTCGCAATCTACGCGATAAACTCGCCCAAGAGCGCGCTCAAATAGACCAACGCTTCGATACACGCCTGGCCCTATTCGCTCAAGCACGCTACCTCTTACATCTCTATCCTCGTTTTCCCTCTCTAGAATGGATATTCCAAGCCTACCATGGCGGCCAGGCCGGAGAGCTAAAACTGCTTCACCTCTACACAGGCAAAACGGCACCCACCAGCATTCTCATTCTTCACGGTGATCACGGCCATCCTCTCACCTATGCCCAGGTCTATCTTACCACCTCGCCGAACCACCATATCAGCGCTTTCGATTACCTCTACAGCCGTGGAGATGATCACCGCCACTACTGGTGGAAGGTACTAGAAGCGGCTCATCTTATCCAACATTTCCAGAAAAATCCTGGTTCGCTCTTCCCAACGTGGAACACCCTGATGCCCGGCCGATTGCAAGATGCCGTGTGGTATCCCGAAGGCCCTTCCTATGCTTTTGAAACCGCCCAGGAGGTAGAGGAGGCCGTCCAAAAACATCTCCTCCTGCCGGTGCAAAACACAAACGATATCCACCTCAATATCCCTCCCTCCTCTAAGCACCGCTTCCCTCTCCTACGCCCTGAAGCCTACGGCACACTCCGGCTCATCACTACCCTCTACAAACGATTTGGCGGCACAGAGCCACTCACCGTCGGCGATTGCCTTCTCTTAAACCCTACCCCAGCATCCCCTAAAGCCGACAGTAGCGCCGATTCGAATGGCGATAATAGGAGCGCTGCTGTGCAGCAGGTGCCCATAAACGAAGGACCTCCCCTTTCCTTCAGTTACCACACCACCGGGCTCGTCTTCGATATACTTCCCCCATCAGATACAAAAAGCCTACATCGGCTAGAATATACTCTAGATTTCCTTGCCGACAGGCGTATTATCGCCGTAACACCTGCACACGATAACGGCCTGGATCGCTGGCATATCTGCCCGAACCCACTCTATGGTCAGGCGTTGGCCGAATGGAGACCAAAATAAAGTGACTGTATCCCAAAACGCGCCCCCTACCCAATCCCATAACGCGCTGCTAGTGAGCTATTTAGCGCCCACCGGTCTCTTTATTCTGTTCACCTTACTTGAAAGCTCGCTTCCAAAACCGGACTATCCGTTCGTCTACACGGCCAAGATCGCTGTGGTAACTGCAACACTGTGCATCTTTCGCACGCCACTGAAAGACTATCGTTGGCAACCGAGCGCGGTTTTACCAGCTCTGGTTGTTGGACTTACCGTCTATCTCTTCTGGGTTCCGCTCGATAGAGCCACGCCGTTCCATTTCCCCTTAGGCCAGCGCTCAGCTTTTGACCCCTACCTCTTCTTGCCTGACCCACTGAAACGAAACCTCTTCCTCATTCTGCGCTTCTATGGCCTCGTAATTATGGTGCCTATTATGGAGGAGCTTTTCTGGCGTTCTTTCCTACTCCGATTGTTCACCGCGCCGGACAAGGATTTTGTACAGCTCCCTATTGAGGGCTTTTCGAATACCGCCCTTTTGCTCGGCAGTGGTCTGTTCGCACTCGCCCACCCGGAGTGGCTATCGGCTTTTCTCTGTGGCCTTCTTTATGCGCTTCTCCTTCGCTACACCCGCACGCTCACGGCCCCCCTCATTGCCCACATGCTTACCAATCTCCTTCTCGGACTATACATTCTCCACACCCATAACTGGAGCTATTGGTAAACAAAAGGCCTCCTGCTTTTTGCAGGAGGCCATCTAACGGCGATAAGCACTCACTCTACCAACCCATCGGCAGATGAACCCACTCACGGGTGATGTAGTCCCCCAACGTGCCAAACAAGACTAAAAGCCAAATAAACCCGAAAACCGACCATATCCAAGCCAGTCGTGAAGCCCACTTCACTCCCATAAAGATCAAGATCACTAACGAGGTCTTCGCAACAGCGACCAGCAACGCCACTATAATGTTCAGCGCGCCTAAGTCGAAGCGCGACACGACCACCGTCAACACCAACAAAACCAGCAGGATAATATAGACCCCAACATAGTACCATACTGGCACCACATGCGGCTCGTGATGCCCTCCCTCTTCATGCGTGTGCGTCGTACCATGTGCTGCCATTTGCTACTGCCTCCCGATAAGATAGACTAAAGGATAGAGAAATATCCATACGATGTCAACAAAGTGCCAATAGATTCCCCCGATCTCTAGAGGGATGTAGTCCTCCACTGCCGGATGTTTCACAGCGATGAGTACCCACAGACACCCCAACACAAGAATGCCGACGAGCACGTGCAGCCCATGAAGCCCGGTCATGATAAAATAGAGGCTAAAGAAGAGTTGATGTGCATGATGTTCAATAGGCTGCGGTGTGTAGTTCCCTAAGCCGGCGATTCCTTTTGGAGCTTCGCTCATTTGGATAAGCGGTGTGTTGGCCTCAACGTTTGCTCTGCTAGGGGCTTCCCAACGGAAGGTCGGCCCGGGGAAATGATGTTCCCGTATCTCGGCCGAGTACTCGAAATACTTAACCGTTAGGAAGCCAAAAGCGCAGAGCAGAGTTAGGCCTAACCACATCTTCGTTTCAGAGCGGTGGTCTAGTGTTTTCGCCCTAACAGCCATCGCCATAAAGAAGCTACTCGTGAGCAGGATGAAGGTATTCAGCATGCCTAGCTTCCAGTTAAGGGCGTTATGCGCCTCCTCGAAGGCAGTGGCATAGTTGTAACGGTAGATAGTAAGCGCTAAGAAAAGCGCCCCGAAGAACATAATCTCCGTTACGAGAAATATCCAAATGCCCACAATGTAGGCGTCGTTCTGCTGATCTAGCTCCTCGAACTGATGACCCACATGTTGGGGTGCGAACGTGGGATGTTCCAGTTCTACGGTACTCATTCTGTCTCCTTTATATACGGTTCTTCAGTCGTCATGAGGGGATGGCCCACAGCAGCCCCGGCCAGCTCCGCTTGAATCACCGGTTCATAATCGTAGGCCTCCCAGGTAACGATGGGTACCTCATCGTAGTTATGAGAGGGCGGTGGAGAGGAGATCGTCCACTCTAGCCCCACGGCTCCCCAAGGATTATCCCCCGCCGGCGCTCCCTTGAACAGCGACCAGAGCAGGTAGCAGAAGGGGATGATGTAACCTACCGCGAGCACGCTTGCACCCGCTGAGGAGAGAATGTTCCAAGCCTGGTATTCCGGCAGGTAGTAGTGATAGCGTCGCGGCATGCCGAGGTAGCCCAAAATGAACTGTGGGAAGAAGGTGAGATTGAAACCGATGAACATGATCAACGCGGCCAGCTTCGCCCAGCTCTCCGGATAGAGCCGCCCCGTCATCTTAGGCCACCAGAAATGAAGGGCTGCCATGAACCCGAAAATGGCGCCACCTACCATAACATAATGGAAGTGGGCCACCACGAAATAGGTCATGTTAAGATGGACATCTACCGCCAGAGACGCCAGATACAAGCCCGTAAGGCCGCCAATGGTAAACAACCCGATGAAACCAAGGGCGTAGATCATAGGGGCAGATAGCCATATGTTGCCCTTGTATAAGGTTGCCGACCAGTTAAACACCTTTATAGCCGACGGTACAGCGATAAGGAAGGAGAGCAGAGAGAACACCATGCCGCTGTACATCGACTCGCCGGTCACAAACATATGGTGTCCCCACACGAGGAAACCAAGGAGGGCGATGGCTAGGCTGGAGAAACCCACGAACTCATATCCGAAGATGCGTTTTCGTGAGAAGCAGGCAATGACCTCACTTACCACCCCCATTGAGGGCAGGATCATGATATAGACGGCGGGGTGAGAGTAGAACCAGAACAGGTGCTCGAACAGCAGCGGGTCGCCTCCACATACCGGGTTAAACACGCAGAATCCGAAAATACGCTCCATCGCAACCAGAAAGAGCGTGATGGCTACCACCGGCGTGCCCAAGATCATGATGATGCTTGTAGCATACATCGCCCATACAAAAAGCGGCATCCGGAACCAGGTCATCCCTGGAGCACGCATCTTGTGGATGGTCACGAGGAAGTTAACCCCTGTCGCAATGGAGGAAAATCCGGCGATAAACACCCCAAAGATCACCAAAGAGACGTTCGTGTCGCTATACACCGAGCTGTAGGGCGTATAGAACGTCCAGCCGGTGTCTACGCCGCCAAAGATGATCGCCAGCAGCATAAGGAAGCTGCCGGTCATATAGAGATACCAGCTCAGCAAGTTCAAGCGTGGAAACGCCACATCACGCGCGCCGATCATAAGCGGTAGGGCAAAGTTGCCAAACACCGCCGGAATCGATGGAACTAAGAAGAAAAACACCATCACGATCCCGTGAATGGAGAACAGCTTGTTGTAAACCTCGTTCGAGAAGAAGGTGTCGTGCGGCCGCACAAGCGCAATGCGTATGCCGGCGGCGGCAGCCCCTCCAATCGCGAACATAAAGGTGATTCCTAAAAGATAGAGGATCGCGATGCGCTTATGGTCTAGCGTTAGGAGCCAAGACGCTACCGTATGCTGAATGTTCAGATAGTTCTCGCGTTCCTTGCGACTTTCAGGAACCGGTACGGCACCTGGTACAGATATGCTACTCATTGTTCAACACCCCTTCTTTATCACTTTCTAGAGCACTCTCACAGTCTTGCACGAGCACTGCTCTATTGCTCACTTTCCACCAGCCCCTTTTGAGGGTTGCGTTGACGATGACGTTGTTTTTAAAGTTCTCAGATTCTGACCGCCTAGGGATTTGATGTAGGCGATCAGTTCCAAAATCTCCTCCTCACTCAACTGCCCCGGCCCATCCCCAACGGAATAGGCCTGCATAAGCGGAGGATAGCCTGCCACACGAACCGAGTCGGGATTTACGATGGACTGACGAATAAAGTTATCGTCAACGGTCACCGTTTGTCCGTTTTGCAGAACGACCTTCGATCCGTACAGACCGTTCAGCGTGGGGCCATGCACCCCATCCTCACTCGCATGGCAGTTGGCGCATCCATACTTGTTGAAGAGATCGTAGCCGCGCTCGGCTGCGATCTCACGATGCGCCACCTCCAGGTTACCTCCATTCTCTTTCCATTGAAGATAATCGGCAGGCGTCATCACATAGACGAACCCTCCCATCTTCGAGTGGTTCGTCCCACAATATTCCGTGCAGTAGAACGGATACTTCCCTACTTTGGTTGGAATGAACCACACGGTATTGTAGTACCCCGGCAGACAGTCTCGCTTTACACGAAAGGCGGGCACATAGAAGCCATGAATCACATCCTGCGAGATCATGGTAAGCTTAATGGCCTTACCCACAGGGATATGAAGCTCGTTGTTTTCGCGAATGCCGCTATCGGCGTGTTGCAAATGCCACATCCATCGCTTGCCGATGACCAAAATCTCCTGTGCATCCGCTGGCGGGTTGTAGGCCTCCGCATAAGGCCGAGCCGACCATGCGAATATCACCAACCCGATAATACCGGGGATGATTGACCATGTCAACTCCATAGGCAGATTGCCAAAAGAGCGGTTTGCTCGGTTTGCCTTCGAGCCTCGATGGTACCGCACAACGAAAACTATGAGCAAGCAGAACACCAAGGCCGTGAAGAATATCGTAAGCCCTACTAATGTGTAAAAGATGTGATCCACCTCATCGGCAAAGGTAGATGCTGCCGGTGGAATAACAGGTAACTCCATAACTCAGATCGCTCCTCCAGCGTTGTGTGGTTCGCCCTCTGTTGGCGCAACAGGCGGCAGCTTCGGGTGCTTCTTCTCCCAGTAAAACAACCCGCCGATCACTCCGGCGAGGGCTAGCACAGTCAAAGTGCCCGCACCTACAATCACGCGCTGAATCACCACCCCGTAATGCCCTGTGGTTGGGTTCCAGGTACAGCAGATGGCGATGATCTGGTCTATCGGAGAACCGATCTGATTCTGCGAGGCCTTGATTAGCGCGATTTTCAGATCAGAGGGGTTGTAATCGGTGCCGAAGAAGTAACGGTAGATGCGTCCCTGCGGGGTCAGCACCAAGATGCCGGTGGGGTGTACGAACTGTTGATACTGTAGATTATAGTTGTAGTGAAACCCCGTGGCCTGAGCCAGCGCCTGGATGTTTTTTTGGGTTCCCACCATAAAGTGCCATCCCTCAGCCGCATAAGGCTGGTTGCGGGTCATCTTGAGATAACCTTCTTTCGTCTGTGCGGCTAACTGAGGCGGCTCTAAGGGGTTAATGCTTATGGTAAGAGCCGTAAAATCGCGCCCCAGCTTATACTTCAGCTTTCCAAAGACATCCGCCATTCCCTGCAGCTCCAAAGTGCAGCCCGCCTTGCACCGGTAAAAGGGGGTAACGAGAATGACCGGATGCTTGCCGTCAAAAAACTGCCTCAGAGCCACTACTTGTCCTCTAGAGTTCGTAAAGGTTAGGTCTAGCGGAATCGTATGGTTCACTTTCTGTTCGTAGTAAACCCCTTTCGTCGGGCTTGTGGCCGACTGGGCTACCGCTTGCGCCGCCACTTGGGATGAATTAGTCTGGGCACTCGCACCCATACTCATCAAGCCTAGCCCGCCCAAAAGGGTAGCCAGCGCCATATACGTCTTTCGTATCACAACCATGTTCATCGCCTCTTTCTCGCCCATAAAAACCTTTGCCGAATTTGGATACTTCTATCTTAAATACGGCTTTGCCAACCGGTTCTGCTTCATAAGTTAAGGGGAACCCATGGAACTCATCCCCGGCTGGTAGGTCTCTGTGGAAACACCATAGCTCTGTACACCGGTAGCACTCTCTCCCTTTGCTCCCTGCACCGTGGCCTGAGGCAACTGGTCGGATGCCTGCCCTACGGTGTAGGAAGGCTCATTTGGCTCCATCGGGTCGGGCTGAGCCGGGTTCGGCCACGTTGGCAATCCTTCCTTCGCCACAATCTCCATCGCCCTCTCCACCGGAATATGCAGTTTATGAGAGATCGGATCCCGGCTGTAAGTGTTCAAGATAAACTCCTCATCCTTGCGCAGGTTTTGAATGTCTATAGTGGGGTTTGCCTGCAGCCGAGGCTCCGCCGGACGCACCGCCTCCCGCGGTATGGGAAACTTAGAGGTACGCTCTGGTGCCACATGCAGAATATACGGCTTGCAGAGTCCAATGACAACGGCAGCGAGGGTGGCTAAAAACGCCAAGCCGAAAAGCGTCATCGCAACCACTTGAGGTGTCAGATCGCTTTTCTCATAACGCGCCCCAGGGGTAGGAGAGCCGCCATGACCATGACTAGGATGCATGCTGTAGTACCTCCGTTTCTAGCACTTCTGTGGGCAACCCTGCCGTGTAGAGCGGCACCAGGCGATTCCTTCGCAAATTGAACACGAAGAGCACGAGCCATAGGCCACCCAGCAGCAGAAAGCCGCCTAAATAGGAAAGAAAGCCTTGAAATTGGGCGGCAAAGCTCGCGTTGAGGGAATGGAACATCGGTTCCACATTCCACACGATATCCACCAAACAGGCCAGAAACTGTATGGTGGCCGTCATCGCCAATAGGGCAGGAACTCGCTTCGTGCGACCAGAAAGCAGTAATAGGAAAGGCACGAAGAAGTGAAAGATCACCAAAAACGTGGTGAACGTGGCGAAAGCGAAATCGGTGTTGCGCCGCAGATAAAACTCGATCTCGTAGGGCAGATCGCCCGACCAGGTAATGATGAACTGCGATACAGCAAAGTAAGCCCACACCATGGTCATCACAAGCATGAGGTTGCCGAGGTCTTTGGTACGCTGCGGTGTGATCAGCTTATCATAAGGTGCGTAGCCCTTTATTTTCTGGCGGCACACGAGGAAGACGGTGAAGGCATGGGCAGTCAGCGCGCTGCTAATGCAGAAGTAAAAGCCGTAAATGGTTGAGTACCAGTGCTTATCCAGCGTCATAACCCAGTCGGTGATGGCGAAGGTTGCGAGCAAGACAGAGAACACAAAGGCAGGAGCCGAAAAGCTGGCCAATTTGTTCTCATAAAGCACATCTCCCGTCTCGTCCTGCAGCCGTCTTAACTTCACCGCTTGAAAGGCGAACCAAGACAGCACTAAAAAGTAAAAGATAGTTCTTAAGAAAAAGAAGGGAGCGTTCATGTAGGGTGCACGCCAACGTAAAACGCTATCTTTGGCCACCTCGGCCGGATTCGCCCAAGGATAGAGGTGATGCGTGAAGGCCGCATAGACAATAGGTAACGACGCTATCCCTAATAAGGGGAGGATTTTAGCTCCCGCCTCATAAATCCGTACCACGGGCACTCCCCACTGAGCACGTACCATTCCCTGCAAGAGCGTCAAGCCAAGACATCCTATAGAGAGGCTCACAAGAAAAACCCATCCGGTGAGATAGCCACGGTAGAGTTGCTCTAAATTGGAGGCGTAGGGGATGAGGCAGAGGGCCCCTAAGATCGCACAAATAGCCCCTAAAACCTGGAGATTCGTATAGGTTCTTGGAAAGCTTTGTTCCTTATTCATTTCGTGCTTCCCTCTTGATTGGTACTTATCGGTCCCCCATTTTCTGTGGACGAGATGGAGATATAGGGAGCAGTGTAGGTGATGTTATGCCATGCCGGCCCTGTATCTCCGGTGGTGTGTATCAGTGGCAGCTTGCTGATGTCCACTCCAGGGGGAAGGTCTGAAGGCTTGGCATCTTGGCTGCGCTGAAGCACTCGAATGTAGGCAACGATACGCCATCGATCGTCCGGTTCGATGCGCGAGGCATAGGAGAACATCGTGCCGTAGCCATTGGTGATCACATCGTAAAAGTGGCCAATGGGCATCTTCCGTAACCGATCGGTATGGTAGGTTGCCGGAGGTCGCCGCAGAGCCAAACCACGCATGGCGATCATCCCCATCCCGTTGCCTAACGCCCCATGGCATGGAGAACAGTAGATATTGTAGAGCTCCTGCCCGCGCTTCAAATCCTCATAGGTGATTTTGAATGGAAAGCGTGTTACCAGACGCCCCAGCACCAGCTTATTGCCAACATAATGCGTGCCTACATAGCCTGTATAGCGCCCCTCATCTGTCCAAAAATGCGTGCGGTCAACAGTATGAGCCGGCAAAGGACGCATGGTGGCTCCATCAGGAAACACCTCAGAAGGGCTATAGTCATCGGCTTTGGGCTGATCCCACATATCCTGGTGACATCCGGCGAGAAGCCAAAGCGCCATCGCCGCCAAAGGCAACCAGCCCACCTTTCGCCATTGAATAGAACTCACTTTTCCACCTCCGACACCAGCTGAGCCCCCAAGCCGCGTAGAAACTCCTCGGTTCCCTCCCTGTCGAACATGCCATCATCCGCCTCAATGCAAAGGAAAAAGAGATCGGAGGTTGCCCGCTCAAATCGGGGCGCATTGAAAATTGGATGATGGGGACGCGGAAGGCCATTCAAAAAGATCGTCGCGAAAAACGCGGTGAGACCTGCAAACAGAATGGTACATTCGTAGGTGATCGGTATGAACTGCGGCCAGCTGTTATAGGGCTTTCCGCCTATATTCCACGGATAGTCAATCACCGCCGTGTACCACTGCATCAAGAAACCGAAAACGCAGCCGGTTACCCCTCCGAGGAAGATGAGCCAGGGCATACGCCAATCGTGTATCTCTAAAGCCTCTGAAAGGCCGTGTACAGGAAAAGGCGTGTAAGCTTCTACCTTACGGTAACCGGCCTCACGTACCGCTCTGGCAGCCCTTAAAAGATCATCCGGATTATTAAACTCGGCAACAAGACCGTAGAGGTTCGAGTTCATGTCTAGTACTCCTGTTGCATTCTAGGCTAGGCCTCCGCAGTGCCCGTCGTGTGCTCCATCTCCGTCGTCTCGGATTCGTGCCCATGGTGGCCGAAGTGGAACCGACGCCAAACAAGGTCGCGCATCTCGAAAACCGAGATCATCGGAGCAAAGCGCACGAACAGGAAGAAGAAGAAGGTGAATAGGCCAAACGTCCCTAAATAGACCAACACATCCCAAATCGTGTTGGTATAGTACCCCCAGGTAGCCGGTAGAAATTGGCGGGTAAGCGACACAGCGACGATCACGTAGCGCTCAAACCACATGCCGATGCTAATGACCACCGAGATGAAGAAGAGCCAGTTAAGGTTGCGTCTTACCCACGGCAGCCACAAAGCCTGCGGGATAATACAGTTTGTGAGGATCAGCACCCAATAAGCCCATCCATAGGGCCCGAACTGGCGAAACTCCATCATCCGCCTGTCGAAATAGTCACCCCCAAAGTAGGCGAAGAAGCACTCCATAATGTAGCCGTAGAACACGATTAGCCCTGAGGTAAGCATCATTTTGGCCATCCAGTCAAAGTGCTTCATCGTTACATAGTCTTCGAGGTGATACCAAACTCTCAACGGAATCGCCAGCATAATGACCATGGCAAACCCTGCATACAAAGCCCCGGCGACAAAGTAGGGCGGAAAGATCGTCGCATGCCACCCAGACACAATTCCCACCGAGAAGTCGAAACTCACCACCGAGTGCACCGAAAGCACGAGGGGGGTTGAAAGACCGGCGAGAATAAGATAGGCGGTCTCAAAGCGCTCCCAATGGCTTGCTGCCCCGCGCCAGCCTAACGAGAGAACGGCATAGACATACTTGATTATTGGGTTTTCCGCCCGATCGCGCACGGTGGCGAAATCGGGTACAAGGCCTAGAAACCAGAATAGCACAGAGATGGTGAAGTAGGTACCTACCGCAAAAACATCCCACATAAGGGGGCTTCGCCATTGAGGCCACATGGCCAGGATGTTGGGTAACGGAAACATCCAGTAGTCCACCCACGGACGTCCCGTGTGCAGCGCGGGGAAGATACCGGCGCACATAACGGCGAAGATGGTCATCGCCTCGGCAAATCGGTTGATCGAAGCGCGCCATTGCTGACGCATCAGTGCCAAAAAGGCCGAGATGAGCGTCCCGGCATGTCCGATTCCGATCCACCATACGAAGTTGATGATCGCCCACCCCCAGCTTACCGGCTGGTTTATCCCCCAGATACCTACACCTTTGAACACGAGGTAGGTCAGAGAGATGCCGAGGACGTTGAACAGTAAGAAACCTATGGCGGTCATGATCCACCAAGGCAGCTTGTGCTTGCTCTGGCTCAGCACAACGGAAACGATTCGTTCCGTTACCGTCTCAAACGTCTGATCGCCTTCTATAAGGCCGGCAATCGCCGGATTCTCAGGGGCGCTGCTTGATGACTGGATAGAGGTCTCGTTATCCAACTTGCTTCTCCGTTTCCGGTTCGATATC
>NZ_DATGKU010000139.1:0-1432 GCF_035294505.1 Chthonomonas sp.
TTGGCGGTAGGTGAGCGTTCTCGTATCGCCCGGCTCGCCCTCCCATAGAATGGCGACTTTATCGGGGTGTGTTTTTAGGTGTCGGTCTACGCAGTTCACGCTGACGTTAAGCTTGCCGCCCAGGAACCATTTGGCGTGAGGTGGGTTCCATTCAAGGATGCGGTGCCACGGTTGCATCCAATCCAACTCTGCAGCGAAATCGGCCCAAAACTTCTCGAAGTCCGCTGCAGCTCGGTCGTAGATTTCTGGGTCGCGTATATTGGCCTGGCGTGCGAACTCCGGTGGCGGAGGAAAGGCGTAGTCGAGCTGCCATCCGGCGGTGCCAGCTATTGTTTCGACGGTCATTTCCTTTGCAACTCCTTTGTCAATAAGGTTTCTAAAAACTTTTTTCTTCATCTTCTCCCGCGAATCCTGCTTTCGCCTTTTCAATAGGGAGGCAACAACGGGCTGCCTTCAAGGTAACATAGTTGCCGGCAGACGATGGCATAGGGCACACCCCTATTGCGTTGGGTTTCAAAAGGCATGGAGGGCACTCAGACGCAACACGTACAGAAAGCAGAGGTTGCCAACGCGCGTCCCCTTAACCGTTGGGAGGTGTTGAAAGGGCTGCAGATATCCATTTGGGAGGGGGCGGCGGCCACCGTATGGATCACGCTTACCGGTGGCGCCTTTCTCACGGGTTTTGCCATTTGGCTTCATGCGGATAGTTTTGCCATTGGCCTGCTAAGCGCTATCCCCACCTTAGCGGCTCTTATCCAACCGATTGCGGCCTACTGGGCGGAGCAGAAAAGCGCTCGTAAGCCGTTTGTGGCCTGGTGCTCTTTTTGTGGGCGCATGCTTTGGTTGCCCATTCTGCTTCTGCCCTTCTTGTTGCCAAAGTCGTTGGCACTGCTGGGTTTTCTGTTGCTCTTTACGCTCTCTTCTATCCTCACAAGCATGCCTCAGCCTGTCTGGACCTCTTGGATGTCCGACCTCGTTCCACCCGATCATCGGGGCCGTTATTTTGGGCGTCGCAACATGGTGGCCGGTTTTGTGGGCATGGTTGTTGGCATGTTGGCGGCCTGGTTTCTCGACCGTATGGTACATCGCCGCCACTCGGCGATGGGGTTTGCGGTGATCTTTGGGGTGAGCCTGTTGGGTGCCGTGCTTTCGCTTATCCTCATTTTGCGACAGCCGGAGCCGCCTCCCTCTTCGGTTACGACCCAAGGAGAGGAGCCACGACAAAGCTTTCTCGATCACTATCGTGCTCCGTTTGCCGACCCGAACTTTCGTGCGCTTCTGCTCTTTAGCACCGTGTTCTGCATCGGCCAGTTCGTGGCCGCCCCCTTTTTTACGGCCTACGGTCTGCAGATACTCCACCTGAACTATGTTTGGATGCAGATTCTCGCTGCCGTGGTGGGGGTCAGCAACATGTTGGGTATGCCCCTATGGG
>NZ_DATGKU010000140.1:0-11047 GCF_035294505.1 Chthonomonas sp.
ATAATAGGATAACACAGGGTAGTAGGATATGTCAAGTCGTTTTATGGGTGTGGGGAAAAAATTTTTTTAGGAGATTTTGTTGGTGTAGGAAGGGCTAAGAGGGCAATTGTAGATGAAGGTAAGGGGCGAATAGAGATGCAAAAGAGGGAGTGTTGAAGTGAAGGGTCGTAGGGGTAACCCTTGAGGGGGGGTGCGTCAGCCTTGACGAGCCGGTGATACGACTGTCATTTCTCGTGAGATAAACACCTGTCATTTCGAGCCGATACCACAACTGTCATTTCGAGCCGATACCACACCTGTCATTTCGAGCCGAAGGCGAGAAATCTTGAGTTTTCACTTCCCACCCGTTCTGAGGAGTAGGGGGTGGGGCTGCCAATCTCACGGTTCTAGAGCCCGTTAGCAGAATAAGCTTATCTTGTTCGCCCCCTATCCCTTCCTTTCCCCCGATTCGGGAGGTGCTAGCGCACGGCGATGCAGCGGCCAGGGAGATAGGCGATCATGGGAACTGGACTGGCCGCAAAGGCGCCGTCCGCGAGGACGCCCACCGCGAGGTGCCCCTCTCCCCAATGGGGGGAGGGGAAGGGCGTCGGCCTTGAGGGTTGGGGAGGGGCTTGAAGAGCCGGCGATGCGCCTGTCATTTCGAGCCGAAGGCGAGAAATCTTAAGTTTCAATTCCCACCCGTTCTGAGAGGGAGGGCGTGTGCCTTGAGGGAGTAGCGGGTGGAGTTGTAGGAGTAACCCCTGTGGGTACCTGCCCATCATGACCTCCTTCATGAGGGGAAAGGGGCTGTGGAGCGAGAGATAAGGTTGCTTTACCTATCTCTCATGGGGTATACTCTCACGATAGGGTAGCGTCAATAGATAGCACCCCATTTATACTGCACCGATGCGGACCCGTTGCAGGGTGAGGAAGAACAACCTTCCGCAGCGGGAATGAGGTATCGGGAAGGCCGTAGCAAATACAAGGCAAAAAACCCAGGAGAAGAAGAAATTGGCATCGCTCTCAATGAAAGAACTCCTCGAAGCAGGAGTGCACTTCGGACATCAGACGCGCCGCTGGAACCCAAAGATGAAACGCTACATCTACGGCGCGCGCAACGGTATCTACATTATAGACCTGCATCAAACGCTAAGGCTGTTCGATGAAGCGCAGCAGTTTGTGCAAGAGGTCGTCGCTTCCGGTGGACATGTGCTCTTCGTGGGCACCAAGAAGCAGGCGCAGGACGCCATTCAGGAGGCGGCTCAGCGCTGCCGTCAAAGCTATGTAAACCAACGATGGCTCGGCGGCATGCTCACCAACTACCGCACCATTAAGGAGCGCCTCAAACGGCTCGACGAGCTGAACGAAATGCAGATGAACGGCACCCTAGACCGTCTCACCAAAAAAGAGGCGACCCTCCTTCTCGAAGAGCGCGACAAGCTGGAGCGCTACCTCGGCGGCATTAAAAACATGCCCGGCCTGCCACAATGCCTGATCGTGGTGGATTGTAAGAAAGAGCACATCGCCATTGCAGAGGCAAGACGCTTGGGCATTCCCGTGGTGGCTCTCGTAGATACCAACTGCGACCCCGATTTGGTGGACTACGTGATACCGGGTAACGACGACGCCATTCGCGCCATTCGCCTCATCACCGGGCGCCTCGCCGATGCGATCGCCGAAATTAAACAGGCGGAATGGGATGCCGAAGAGGCCGCCCAACATCCCGCCGAAGGCGAGACGGAGGAAGCGATTGTGCCGGACGAAGCCGAAAAACCGGATGTGGATACCTTCGAGCCGACGCCCGAAGCGGACTATGTGTTCCATCCCGGTGAAGAGGATGAGTATAGCCGCATGGCCGCTGAGGTGGAAGGCCAGGTGGAGGCTTAAAGGCCCTCCTTTGAATTTAGAATTGAAGAATCGATAAAGGAAGTTTGCACAATGCCAGAGATAACTGCCGCAATGGTGAAAGAGCTGCGCGAGCGCACCGGCGCCGCCATGATGCTTTGTAAAGAGGCCCTTGTAGAGACCGGAGGCGACTTCGAGGAGGCCATCGTCTACATCCGCAAAAAGCTGGGTGCCAAGCTGAGCGATAGAGGAGACCGAGTCGCCGCCGAAGGCGTCATCGCCGTGGCCGTGGTAGACGATCGAGATGCTGCCATCATCGAACTGAACTCGGAAACCGACTTCGTGGCACGCAGCGAGGACTTCAAAAAGCTTGCCAAAGAGCTGGCCGAGCAGGTCGCACGCAGTCGGGCCACCTCGACCGAGGAGCTTTTGAAGCAGCCCTCTCTCGTTGACATGGCGCTTACGGTGCAAGACCGCATTCACGACGTGTTTAGCCGTCTTCGGGAGAACATCGTTTTTCGCCGATTCGCGTTTGTCTCCACCGACGAAACCGGCCATATCGCCACCTACGTGCATGTGCCGGCCAACGACCGCATTGGGGTGCTTGTGGAGGTGGGGGCAGAATCGCCGGAGGCCGCCCGCAGCGAGGAGATCAAACATCTGGGGCATGAGTTGGCCATGCAGATTGCCGCCTCACGCCCTCGCTATCTCACACGGGAAGAGGTGCCCGAAGAGGTGCTAGAGCAGGAGCGTGACATCGCACGAACGGTGGCCCGCAATGAAGGCCGACCGGAAGCGGCCATCGAGAAGATCGTGGAAGGACGGCTACGTAAGTTCTACGAGGAGACCGTCCTCCTAGACCAGCCCTATCTTCGTGAGCCGAAAAAGACCATCGCCCAACTTCTAAAAGAGGTGGGAAAGGGCGCCCATATCCGCCGCTTCATCCGTTATGAGGTCGGTGAACAGACGGGTGGGGCGTCCACTTCCGGCGCCATAAAGGAAACGGTGGAATGAACGACGATGCCTCAAGGCTGACGTCTGTAACCTCATCGGAGAGCGCAGTGGCACCTGCGCTCTCCGAAACCCCATTCGAAAGGCCTCGCTGGTCGCGCGTGCTTTTGAAGCTTTCCGGTGAAGCCTTTGCAGCCGATCTCGAACACCCCGAAGAGGGTCCCCACGTTGGACTGAACTACCGAACGATCCATACCCTCGCCTCAGAGATCGTGAGCGCCTATCGCGTTGGCGTCGAGATCGCCGTTGTGGTGGGCGCCGGCAATATCGTGCGGGGTGAACGGGCTGCCGAAGCGGGCATGGAGCGCGCTGCCGCCGACTACATGGGCATGCTTGGCACCGTCATTAACAGTATGGCCCTGCAGGATGCCCTGGAGAAACAGGGCGTGCCCACGCGCGTGATGAGCGCCATCGCTATGGCCGAGGTGGCCGAACCCTTTATCCGACGCCGTGCCATTCGTCACCTCGAAAAAGGAAGGGTGGTCGTTCTGGCGGCCGGCACCGGCAACCCCTTCTTTACCACCGACACGGCCGCGGCCCTACGTGCCAACGAGATCCGTGCCGGTGCCGTGCTGAAAGCCACCAATGTAGATGGCATCTATGACAAAGACCCCCATAAGTTTCAGGATGCCGTCCGCTACGAACAGCTCTCCTTCGACGAATGCATCGCCAAAAACCTGCGCGTGATGGACCAAACGGCCTTTACCTTTTGTAAAGAGTACGACATCCCCATCGTCGTCTTTAATATCGCGCGCCCCGGTAACATACGAAGGGTGGTCTGCGGTGAGAAAATAGGCACGCTCGTCGGTAATTTTTAATAGGCTGTCACAACGATAAAACACCTTTTGAGGAGGATGCCATGATCCAAGAGACACTGCGCGAGGCGGAGGAGCGCATGAAAAAAGCCGTGGAAGCCACTCAGCATGAATTTAGCCTCATTCGCACGGGGCGTGCCAACCCGGCCATTCTAGAACATGTGCGCGTGGATGCCTACGGCACCACGCTGCCGCTAAATCAGGTCGCCTCCATCAGCGTGCCGGAGCCACGCCAACTTCTGATAACGCCTTTCGACCGCAATATTCTTTCGCACATTGAAAAAGGTATCCTAAAATCCGATGTGGGGATCACCCCCACCAACGATGGCAGCGCTCTGCGCCTCAACATCCCGCCTCTCAACGAAGAGCGGCGTAAAGAGCTTATTAAGCAGGTGCACCAAAAGGCCGAGCAGGGCCGTGCCTCCATCCGCACCGTGCGCCATGAGGCCATTAAAAAGCTGCAAGCCGCTAAAAAAGCCTCCGAAATATCGGAAAACGAGGAGAAACGGGCGGAAGAACAGGTGCAAAAACTCGTAGATAAATACACGGCCGAAATTGACCACCTCATGAAGGTGAAAGAGGCCGAACTGATGGAAGTCTAACCGCGAGAAAAGAGCCATGGCCGAACTTGCCTCTGCATCGCATAACCGCGTCGCGCTCGACCCGAGCCGCCTTCCTACCCACGTCGCCATTATCATGGACGGCAATGGAAGGTGGGCGCGTGCACAGGGCAAATCGCGCCTTTTCGGCCACGATCAGGGCTACCGTACCCTCAAAAGCATCGTGTACGCCGCACGCGATTTCGGCATTCGTTTCCTCACCGTCTACGGCTTCTCTTCGGAAAACTGGCGCCGCTCCGCCGAAGAGGTTGGTGGCTTGATGGACCTCATGCTGCGTGCTATGCGCAACGAGATCGAAGAACTGGTGCAGAATCGCGTGCGCGTGCGCATCTCCGGGCGCCTCCACGAGCTGCCCCAAGACCTGCGCACGGAGTTTGAAATGGCCATGGAGCGCACCCGCCATTTCGATGGCCTTATCTTCAATCTGGCCATCAACTACGGCGGCCGTGCCGAGGTGGTAGATGCCGTGCGCACCATCGCCAGGCGCGTGCAAAAAGGAGAGCTTAGCCCCGAAACCATTGACGAACAGACCATCGCAAATCACCTCTATTGGCCCGATATTCCCGACCCCGACCTGCTGATCCGCACCGCCGGTGAGCTTCGCCTCTCCAACTTTCTGCTCTGGGAAACGGCTTACAGTGAAATCTATGTGACGCCCGTCTGCTGGCCGGAATTTACCCGCGAGCACTTTGTGGAAGCCTTGCTCGACTACCAGCGAAGGGTGCGAAAGTTTGGCGCCGTCCCCGAAGAATAGACCCATGAAACGCTTGGTGATTCTAGGCTCTACAGGCTCTATCGGCACCCAAACGCTCGATATTGTGCGACGTCTTCCCGGCCGATTCCAGATCGTAGGGCTATCCGCCAATAGTAACATACAGCGGCTGGCAGAACAAGCGAAAGAGTTCCATGTCCCCTATCTTGCCATTGGAGAACGGGAACAGGAGCCTTCCCTTAACCGTCTTCTAAAACAAGAAGGAGTCTCCTGCGAAGTTTTTTGTGGGGTGGAAGGGATGTGCACTTTGGCCACCCTTCCCCAGGCCGACCTTGTGGTGGTGGCCGTGGCAGGGGCTATCGGCATCGCTCCTACGCATGCCGCTATAACCGCCGGCAAGACCATCGCCCTCGCAAGCAAAGAGGTGCTTGTGGCCGCAGGAGAGCTTACCATGGCGCTGGCACAAGCGCATGGTGTCGCCATCCTTCCCATTGATAGCGAGCACTCCGCCCTCTTTCAGTGCCTTCAGGGGGCTGCCGCGCAACAGATAGAGAGGCTCATTCTTACGGCGTCGGGCGGGCCTTTTCGGAATGTGCCAAAAGAAGCCCTACACAGCGTGACACCGGCACAGGCGCTGCGTCATCCTACCTGGAACATGGGAGGTTTGGTTACCATTAACTCGGCGACGCTTATGAACAAAGCGCTGGAGATCATCGAGGCGCACTGGCTCTTCGGGGTGCCTGCCGATCAGATCGAGGTGGTTATCCATCCACAGTCCATCGTGCACTCTATGGTGCGCTTTCGTGATGGGTCGACCTTGGCGCAGATGGGCTTGCCGGATATGCGCCTGCCTATCCAGTACGCCCTGGTCTATCCGGAACGCATAGATACGAATCTTCCTCGTATGCGCCTTGCCGATTTCGCCAACCTCACCTTCGAGGAGCCGGATGACGAGAAGTTTCCCGCGCTAGGCTTGGCCCGTGCCGCATTGGCCGCCGGTAAAACTTTTCCGGCTGTCATGAACGCCGCTAATGAGGCCGCAGTAGACCTCTTTCTGCGGGAGCGCATCCCCTTCCTGCATATCATAAAGCTTGTAGAAGAGGCTCTCCAGCACCATACTCCTCAACAGGCCTCTCTAGAAAATGTGCTTCAAGCCGATAAAGAAGCCCGTGCGTTCGTCTACGAGAGGGCGAAAGCCCTTGCCTAGCACAACCGAGTTTTTCCGCAAGTCCCCTAAGGCACTGAAGGGAAAGGAACCTTAAGGAGCAGAATCGAACTATGATGCATCTCATAAGCACGTTGATCTACTTTATTGTGGTCTTGAGCGTTTTAGTTATCGCTCATGAGTGGGGTCACTACATTGTTGCAAAACTTTTCAAGATGCGCGTAGAGGAGTTCTCTCTCTTTTTTGGAAAGCGGCTCGTGCGACTTGGTGTTCGACATGGCACAGAGTACAACATCCGTGCCGTGCCCTTAGGCGGGTTTGTGCGCATTGCGGGAATGGACCCCTCCGATCTGTTCGACGCTGCTCCCGTTTTGCCTCTCAACAACGACCCCGATTCGGCTCCCGCACTTCATGGGCTTTCCGAAGCAACCTTGGCAACCCTCGATAAGAGCCAGATCTCTCAAAAGGTACGCGAGGCCGTGATCCACGCCATTGGAGAGGAGCACTCGCTCACCCCCGAAGGACGGGCGGAGTTAGAGGCGCTGTTGTCCTCACCCACCCTCAACGAACAGGAACAGCGCTATTTGCAAACGGTGCTTGCCGCACAACCCGACCCCACCGGCTACAGTCAAAAGCCCATTTGGCAACGTGCCTTGGTCATCTTCGCCGGCCCCTTCATGTCGCTCTTCTTCGGCTTTATGCTTTTTTGTTTGCTGGGTTTTACCGTCGGCCTGCCCGATTCCATCACGCGTACGAACGTTATCGAGACGGTGGTGGCGAATACGCCCGCAGCCCAATCTGGGCTGAAAGCGGGCGATAAGATCGTTCAGATCGACTCAACTCCTATCCACAGCGGCGATCAGATGGTTCAGATGATTCGGGCCAGCATTGGAAAACCCCTTCATCTCATCGTGCAGCGTGGGAAAGAGCTGATACCCATCACCGTTACCCCAAAACCGCAGATCATCACGACGGAAAAAGGCACTAAAGAGCGCGCCGGCGTCATCGGGGTTGTGGTGGTTGCCGAGCCAAAATTAAAGCGCTACTCTCCCTTCCAGGCCATCGTGCGTGGAACCCAAATCACCTTTCTCAGCATTGACATGATGCTTAAGGGCATCTTTAGCCGTGATGTCCGGGAAAACGTCGGCGGCCCCATCGCCATCGCCAGCCAGATCAACATTGCACAACAACAAGGGCCGGCCTATGTAGCCCTTGTGGCAGCCGAGCTTTCGATGAGCTTGGGCATCGTCAATCTTTTCCCCATTCCCATCCTCGACGGAGGCCATCTTCTCCTCCTCGGCATCGAGGCCGTGCGACGCCGCAGGCTTACCACCAAAGAGATGTATAAGGCACAGTTTGTAGGGTTAGCCATCATTGGCATCCTTTTTCTGCTGGTGATGTGGAACGATATTATGCGCATTCTGCCACACGGCAAACAGTAACAAAACTGATGAAACAATCCATCCCAAAACGTGTAGGCGCCCCATGCTTTTAGAGGCGGAGCGCCTGCACGCTTGTAAGCTGATGGGAGTGAAGATAGGCCTCGATCTCGTCGGCAAGCTTTACCGCCAGATTGGGATGGATGGCACAACCAACGCCGACCCCCACATAGTCTGCCCCAAGCAAGAAAAATTCGAGGGCATCTTCCAACGTCATGATTCCGCCGGAAGCAAGAATGGGCAGCGAACTCATTCTGCGCACGCGCCATAGCTGGTAGAGAGCTACCGGTTTCATGCAGGGGCCGGAAAGCCCGCCCACGCCACCGGGGAACCGCAGCGCACGAGCAGAGAGACGAACGGCCACCCCCGGTAGAGCCTGGCCAACGGCCACAACATTGGCGCCGGCGTTTTGGGCCGTAACTGCGGCATAACCGATCTCTATTCCCACAGACGGCAGTTTGGCGATGAGCGGAAGGGAGGTGGCCTTGCGCACGCTTTGAATGGCCTCTAACATTTGCCGGTGCATCTCGGCTTCCGACGGAAGAGAAGCCTCTGCTTGTGTGGCATCGAGGAGAGGCAACGGTGTAAGGTTCAGCTCTAAGGCCGTAATGCCTGGCGCCTTGCTTAACTCCTCGGCCAACTCCGCCCATTCCGAGTCCGTCGTTCCGAGCAGGCTTACGATGATAGGGCAGCCCAGAGCGCGCAATCGTGGCAGATAATCGCTTAAAAATCGCCCTAAACCGGGGTTGGGCAGGCCGTTGGCATGTAAGAACCCGGCACTCGCCTCCGCCGTGCGCGGCATTGGGTTTCCCTCGCGTGGCTGCAGGGTTAGGGTGGGTGTGATGAAGCCACCTAGCCGATGCACCTCTACCAACCCTTCCAACGTATCGCCCCAACCCAAACTTCCCGATGCTGCCAACACGCTACGCGGCAGCCTCAAACGTACCTCGGTCTGAATCTGTCCGCTCCCCGGCTTCAGAACGGTTCCTCCAAAAGAATCGTTTTCCCTTTCACCCGATCAGTCTACCCGAACGGCCATGCAGGTGCGTTTTACCCACAGGCCCAAGGTTCAAGCACGATCTTTCCACAGTTGCCGGTGAGCTGCGTTTCAAAGGCCTCTTGCACCTTCAGGTTTCAATCCTCACCGGCGCTGAAACACCGGTGCACGTCAACTTACTCTCAAAACAAGGGTCATATACAACCCTTTTCCGAGGTAATCAACACCTATATTATAACACATTCTCTCATGCAAGTAAGCGGATCCCTCTCTCGAAACTACTTCACTTCCGACCCGCGTAACAAACAGGACATGACCGTTATTCAAACCAGGCGCAAATAGAAGGGTAGGCACAAGGCCGCCCCCTACCGCCTCTCTCCCTCACGCCTATACCGAGACCTCCAGAAAATCTCTCGATTTTCTAGGGAAAAGCGCAAATCGCCCTAGTTGGCCTCAGGATATCTAGACATGTGAGTGTGGGAGCCGTGCGACCTCGAAGCAAAGCGAGAGGAACCT
Source organism: Chthonomonas sp. (assembly GCF_035294505.1). Taxonomy (NCBI): domain Bacteria; kingdom Bacillati; phylum Armatimonadota; class Chthonomonadia; order Chthonomonadales; family Chthonomonadaceae; genus Chthonomonas; species Chthonomonas sp. Next base: position 9,100 of record NZ_DATGKU010000140.1, read on the forward strand.
TTGCCTTTAGGCGCGCGGTAGTTTACTTTCAGGAGCATGGGTAGAGTAGACGCAATCGTACAACTCCTTATACAAGGCAAGACGCTCATGCCCCCAACCGTCGGCGCGGCCGCTGGAGCTAATTACTACAAATGTGCGTGCAAGCCCCAGTCTCTCTTTCTGCTCCCCCCACCGGCGACACTCTTCGCCAGTGACCATACGGTAGACATCTTTGCCGTTGTAACAGACCCAGCGCGGCGCTGCCTCGATCAGGCGCTCGATAAGCTGTTCACGCTGGGTCGGAGACGGTTCGGGCAGAAGATGATTGGCGTTAGATGCGATATGATGAAAGAGAGCTACCAGCCCGATGCCATAGGAAGGGAGGGTAACGTCCTCTTCGGGCTGCAGGAGACGCGGTGTAAAACCGGCCTGATAGAGCAGCAGCCAAAAACGGTTGCGCGGCCCGGCATAGTAATGCCCCACTTGGGCTGCCCACAGGCTCGGTGCAGCGCCTACAAAGACCACATCAAGCCCGCGGGCAAGAATATCCGGCAGAAGCGGCGCTCGTTCCTCCATGACGATAGGCGTTATAGCAGGTTTTCCAGCCCGATAACCAAACCCGACAGAGAGCGTACTTTTCGAATGGCCAAGAGCACGCCGGGCATAAAGGAGCGCCGATCGGTTGAGTCGTGACGCAGGGTAAGCGTCTGCCCTACTCCACCTAAAATAACCTCCTGATGTGCCACGAAACCGGGGAGGCGAACGCTATGAACGGGCACCCCATCCACAAGCCCCCCGCGCGCACCAGGGACTTTTTCAAAAGCGCCCTCTGGCGCAGCACTAGGGTGTACTCCGGCGGCGCGACGGGCTTCGGCAATATACTGGGCTGTTAACATGGCAGTACCGGAAGGGGAGTCCACCTTCTTTTCATGATGCAGCTCAATGATCTCGACATCGGGCAAATAGCGTGCGGCCTGAGCGGCAAATTGCATCATGAGAACGGCCCCAATGGCGAAGTTGGGTGCGAGAAACGCGCCTATTCGGCGTTCCTGGGCGGTTTTCTCAAGAATAGCCACCTCCTCACCCGAAAGGCCTGTTGTGCCGATAACCGGAGAAATGCCTAATTCTAGAGCAACAAGCGCATTAGGCAGCACCGCCGTATGCACCGAAAAATCCACCATCACTTCCGGCTGCGTTCGAATGGCAGCGGCCCGCCAGTCTTTCTCCACCTTCACGCCAAGCGGCGCAATGCCGGCCAAACTGCCGGCGTCCTCCTCTACGTGGTGCAGGTCAATGGCAGCAACAACCTGCATATCATCCGCTTCCGAAACCGCGCGCGTCACTTCACGCCCCATGCGCCCGGCGGCTCCGCAAATGGCAACCCTGATCATGTTCCGAAGTCCTTCAAAGGGGTTTATTCTATTCTACCCACACAGCTTGGCGCCCCAAAAAATGCTCTACGGCCTGTCGAAAATCGTCGGTATACTCCGCAAAAAGCTCGGTGCGCACCTCATAGGCTTTATCGCGCCGGTTGATGCGCAGATACACCGGGCAGGCGTTGCCGTTGCCCCGATGTTGCTCGATGGTGTCGCGCACGAATCGCAGCGTTTCTGGGCGTGTAGGGTCGAGACGCACCACAATACGGCTGGCCTTGCGAGCGGCGCTCACCATGCTTTCGGTGAGAGGGGAGATCTCTTCGGCTAATATCTCAACGATAGGTGTGTCGTCTTCGTCGTCATCACGCACGCGCTCACGGTGACTGGTACGTCCGCGCACCAACACCACGCGATCTTTTTCCAAGTTCTGACGTTGGGCGGCGAAGGCCGTCGGAAAGATGGTGCACGAGACGTTGCCCGTCATATCTTCCAATATGAAGAAGGCCATAGGCTCGCCGCTCTTTTTGGAGGTAAACAGCTTGACCGATGTTACGATTCCGCCGATCAACACCTCCTGCTTGTCGGGCAGCTCC
>NZ_DATGKU010000141.1:0-5557 GCF_035294505.1 Chthonomonas sp.
CGATTCGGGAGGTGCTAGCGCACGGCGATGCAGCGGCCAGGGAGATAGGCGATGAAGGAAACGACACAGGCCGCTGAGGGGAAGGGCGTCGGCCTTGAGTTGCCCACCGCGAGGTGCCCCTTTCCCCAATGGGGGGAGGGGTGGCGGGGTGGGGGCTTGAAGAGCCGGCGATGCGCCTGTCATTTCAAACCGAAGACGAGATAAACAACTGTCATTTCGAGCCGATACCACACCTGTCATTTCGAGCCGAAGGCGAGAAATCTTGAGTTTCAAATTCCCATCGGTTCTAAGGACAAGTGTATGTGCTTTGAGAGGTAAGGGTGATGGCTGTGGGATAGCCCTTGAGGGGAGTGGGGGCTCGATGGCAGGAAACCTAAAAAAGTTTCTTGAAATCGTTGGGTATAATCCTCGAACTTGAATGGAGGCAAAGCGTATGAAGCATAACCTTCCCTATGTACCGCCCCTCTCTCTTCCCACAACGCTAACCGAATGGCAAGAGCAGCGCCAACGAATAAAGCAAACGCTTCTCTCGCTTTTAGGCGATCTCCCTCCGAAGACCACACCTGAAGTCGAGCTGATCGAACGTGGGCAGCGCGAAGGCATCTCTTTCGAACACTTCCGCTTCCATAACGGCGACCCACTTGGAGGCGCGGGCGCCATCGTGACCGGATACCTCCTCCTGCCACAACGGCAAGACCGACCTGCACCCGCCATCCAATATCTTCATTGGCACGGCGGCGAGTACGATGTGGGAAAAGAGCAACTTTGGCGGCAAAGCACCCTCGGGAACTCGATCGCCCAAGAGCTTGTATCGCGCGGCTACGTGGTGCTGGCCATAGATGCCTATGGCTTTGGGGAACGTGCCGGCACCGGCCCCGATGGCCCACAGGAACGGGGTGGGCAAGAAGAGGCCTCTTGGGCAAAACTGAACCTTTGGTATGGACGCACCTTGTGGGGCATGATGCTTCGAGATGAGCAGCTTGCCCTCGACTACCTGCTTACGCGCCCCGAAGTGGATAGGCAACGCGTCGCCACCATGGGCATGAGCATGGGCAGCACCCGCGCGTGGTGGCACATGGCCCTGGATGAGCGCGTACAATGCGGCATCGGCATCGCCTGCCTTACCCGCTACCAAGACCTTATACAGGTAGGCGCCTTGGCCACACACGGTATCTACTTCTTCGTGCCCAACTTCCTTCGCCATTTCGACACGGAAGCCGTTGTCGCGCTATGTGCCCCTAGGCCATTGTTGCTCTTGAACGGCGAACACGATCGCAGTACGCCTGTATCCGGCGTTGAGACGATCAATACGGCCGTTAAAGCGATATACGCCCTCTATTCTCAACCAACACACTATCGTAGCCTGGTTTACTCTAACGTCGGCCACGAGTGGACGCCCGCAATGTGGGAAGAGGCATTTCAATGGCTTGAAACGCATTTGTGATTAGGCCACTAGCCCATCCCTGCAAATATGTCTATGGAATGGGGCACCCATTAAAACCGGGAGGCTCACGCAGGCATTCCTACTTGAGCCTCCCGATCTTTCGTTCGCTCTGCTACACCTTAGGCAAACAACGGCAGGTTGGTGAAGCTTCCGTTCAGTATCTTTTGGGGGGAGACGCCAAGCCACTTGTCGAGTAGTGTGGCGTAGACCTGACGGAAGTCCACATTGAATTTCAGGTTGCCGAGATAGAGGTCGTCAAGCGGCGGATACTCGCCGTAGAAGCCGCCTCGCACGGCCCCACCCATCACAAACAGACAGCTGCCTGCGCCGTGGTCCGTTCCGCCGGACGCATTCTCCTGCACCCTGCGCCCGAACTCGGAGAAGGTCACCAACGTTACCCGGTCGGCCACGCCTATCTGCTCCAATTCGGCGTAGAAAGCCGCAAGCGAGTCGGAGAGGTCTTGCAGCAATCGGGCCTGTGTGGGGAACTGGTTGGCGTGTGTATCAAAGCCGCCGGTGGATACATAGAATATCTTGGTGCCGAGGTCGGCTTTAATCAACTGCGCGATGGTATGCAGGTTGCGGGCAAGCGGCGACATCTGCCCGGTCCGCCCCACATAGCTCGGTGCATCCAGGGTGCGACCTGTTGGGCTGCCAGGCTCATCATCCTGCTGATTCGCCTCGGCCTGTAGTGCTTTGCGAATGCGTTCGCTACAGGTATAAGCCTCTAGGCCGAGCTTGCGCACTAGGTCGTCAGTGCTGTTGGCCATGGTGCCCTGCGAATAGAGGGCGGTAAACGCAGCGATCTCGGCATTGTGCTCGGCAGGAGCGATCGTCTGCAGCTGAAAAGCGTTGGGGTTCTGCATGGAGACAACGGAGCCGAAGTCGCTGTAGAGGGCTCGGGGCAACTCGCCTCCTATGTTGATGCCCGCCAACGGGTTCTCTCTAAGGTGCCCATCGTCATCAAAGTAACGCCCTAACCATCCCTCACGAACCACCGTTGACACCGGGTCGGCGGTCTGCCATATCTCCTGGCTGCGGAAGTGAGAGAAATTAGGATTGGGATAGCCTACGCCCTGCACCACGGCAACGTGCCCTTTTTCAAAAAGCTGCTGTAAAGCCGACATAGAGGGATGCAGCCCAACAGAGTTCGAGATGGGCAACACCTGCTCTTTCGGGATGCCTATGGTGGGCCGGTTTTGATAGTACAGAGGGTTCGTATAGGGGATCAGCGTGTTTAGCCCATCATTCCCCCCGAACATCTGTAGCACCACCAGAATGTTTCCCGTGCCTGCCTTCGCGCGACCGTTTTCATCCGTTAGCTCGGCAGCAGCACGCACCAGGCTGCTAGGAGCCATCATCCCAAACGAAAGGAAGGTTAAACCGTTCCGAATAAATTCACGACGTGTCGTTCGCATAGCTTTATCTCCTCGCTCGTTCCATCGGTTCGCCCTGAAGGCAAACGATGGCTTCGTTCGCGTCAATTTCTCCTCCACTTTAAACCAGTTGATACTCCGGGGTCAGCAAAATCAGATGAAGCAGGCCATGAACTTTCATGAGCTTGGCCGGAGGAATGCGCCCCGTATCTGCAATGGTGAACGGCTGGTATGTGCCCGTTCGATCGGTGTTCATGTAGTTCACCAGAATATCGCGTGTTTTTTCCATCACCGGACGATGGAGCACGCGCTCGGCCAAATAGTCCACAATCGCTTCCGCAGTGCGCAGCCGGTTCTCGGCGATCTGTTGCTCCAGGCTGGCCAACAGGGGCTGGTTCTCCTCATTCAGGCGGGCAAGCTGCATGGCAAAGTTGAACCGCGCCATCAAAGTGGTCGTGTTGATCCAGGTAAGCCCTCCATCCCATCCTTTCACGCTCGGCGGGTTAAATAGCTCCTGGTTCATCGCCCGCATGGCTGCCGGAAGAAACCGCACAGGAACTTGAGCCCCTGTTGCACGAACGGCGCTGACCACAAAGTCGGTGGGGCTTTTGACCTTGCTCCACATGGCCTTTTCCGAATAGAAAACTGGTGAGCGGAACATGGCCTCAAGAACGGGCTTGATCTCGTAGTTGGATTTGCGGAAAATCTCCGCGAAGGGTCTCACCTCTTCCGGCGTCGGGTTCTCGTGAATGAAGAACTTAAACAGTTTGGTGCAGATGAAGGGGGCACATGAGGGCTGCTGCATGATGATGTTCACAATGTCATCCCCGTTGAAGTTGCCCGTTTGCCCAAGGAAGGTCTTTATGCCGTCATCATGCTCATGGGGGAGAAACACATACTCGCCCGTAAGGCGGTTGAACGTCCAACCAGTAAAGGCCCTGCCGCTCTCACGCACGTCCTGTTCCGTATAGTGGCCGATGCCGAGTGTGAATAGCTCCATCAACTCGCGCGCGTAGTTTTCGTTGGGGTGCCCTTTACGATTGGTGTTGTTATCGAGATACCAGATCATCGCAGGGTCTTTCGACACGGCTAGCGTGAGGTCATGAAAGTTGCCCACGGCATTGCGACGGAAAAGCTGGTTCTGCTGAAACATCAGGCGGGCCGAATTTACCTTGGAATAGGCCGTCGCGAAGTGCCCATGCCAAAATAGGGTCATCTTCTCCTGCAAGGGCCTATCCGTCTGCACCATGCGGTTGAGCCACCATATCTGTAGGTCGGCGATGTTGTTTTGGGCAAGAATGTCGTTAAGCTGTCGATCCTCCATGGCCTCGAAAGTGTCGGGGCCGAGCACCTCGTCGTAGTGGACGAGCTTGTGTATGGTGGCGTCAAAGCCCTCTTGCAAGCAGGCGAGCACCGTTTCACGGTCGGCTCCGAAACCCGCTCGGCGCAACAGGTGCGCCATTCTCTGATAATCTTGCGAATGTACCTCTGCACTCATATTTCGTCTCCCATCAGCCCCGAAAGACTGGCGCTATGAATGAGATAGATTCAACGCTTTTCGGCAATTTTTCGCCACGTTGATACCCTTTCAGACGTAGAGGCAAGCAAAAAGTTCTAACGATTTTTCCTTTAGGTAGCAGAGAAACCAGTAAAATCTCCGTTGCGCACACCAAAAGTCTGTGCGACAATAGAATTAGGACAGCGCCGGCCCTACGCCTCGAAGCGTGGGGACAACAAGGGAATCTCGAAGCAAGGGCGAGCAAGAGACATCGAGAACCTCAAGACAAACGGTATGTCCTAGAGTTCCTGTAAAAGGAGACCCAAACGATGTCTATACAGCCCTATACCCAAGGTGGATTCTTCTGGCCGAATCCATCGGATGCCAAACCTCTCAAGGCCGACGCGATGGCGCGTGAACAGGCGCTTGGGCAGCAACTCGAACAACATCTTTCGGCGCGCATTGCACAAATACGGCGGGCCCTCTTCTCACCTTCGGCATCAACAGGCGATGCCGGCGATACGTCGGCCTACAGCCTAACGACGGCATCCGAAACGTCATCGAGGCTGGATATCGAAGCCTAGGTTTCGCAGCATCGAACCATTCAGGCTTCTGTAGACTTTGTGCGCTCCTAGGTGTGATCGGTTCCTAGGCCTTCTGGCATTGCTTTGGCCCTCGCTCAACCGCGAGGGCTATTTTTTTGCGTGTGTTGACACTTTCTTAAGCGTGCGCCTAGTCAGATACCCCTGGCTAAAGCATAGGGGCTTGCGCCTGGTTGGAAGCATGACCCGCCAACCGACACAATAGGGCGTCTGAACTTTCGCCCCGTGCTTTGAGGTTTCGCGCCGCATTGAAGTCGGCATTCGCCTCAAAGCCACACTGCTGACATCGAAAGCTGCTCTGGCTCTTGCGATTGGCTTTGGCACAGTATCCGCACACACAATAGGTGCGAGACGAATTGCGCGGATCAACCAACACAACGGGCACTCCTGCCGCCTCGGCTTTATAGGCGATGAATTGACGCAGTTGCCGGAACGCCCAGTTGCCAAGGAGCCATCGCATTGCGCGGGAAACCGTTTCTGCTCTGTCCCGAAGGTAACGGAGGTCTTCCAGAGCGAGTGCCTTTCGCGATTGCACTACGGGTATAGTAGTCGCACAGGCGGAAGGTAACACAAACGCGCCCTTGTGTGGTGGTCAGAGAGGCACAGCCGTCTTGAAGGCGCACCCAATACGAACGCG
>NZ_DATGKU010000142.1:0-3511 GCF_035294505.1 Chthonomonas sp.
AAAGGTGGTGGTTCTTGCCTGCAGCATGGCGAGCGCCTGCTTAAGGGTGGCAACATCTCCTTGACGTGCGGCCACCTGCAGAAGTTGCAACTGGGCGAAAAGGTTATCGGGGCGTTGTTGCAAAATGGCTTTAAGCTGCTGTAGTTCCTGTTGAAGCCCTGCCGGCGTGCCGAGTTGGTCGTAACTGTAGGCAAGTTCATAGCGGGCACGAAGGTCGTTTGGGTTCAGTTGAACGGCCCTTTGGTAGTACTGAATGGCCTCGCCGATTTTGCCCTGTTGAAACGCAAGTAGGCCGAGCAACCGCTGAATAGCGCTGCTGTTGGGATCGAGTTGTTCGGCCTTTTGAAGGTATTGCGCGGCCTTTTGATAGTTAGGCGGTGAGGCACGCAACTCCATAAGGCCGAGGTCTGCCCATACGGCAGGCTCTTGCGGCGCGATTTCGCTGGCCAATTTGAGATATTTTTTGTCATGGCCACCGTTATCTGCCACCTGCAGGGCGACGCTACCGATGGTGAAATCGGAGACCTGTTGAAGATAGGAAGCATGGGGAGTACGGGAACAGCCACAAAACCAGACGATGCCAACGAGGCATAGCAGGCCAAACCGTGTCCGTTGAGACATAAGGGACAAAAGAGACTCCATTCTTTGCTGTATAACAGAGGTGTCTTTTTCTGTAAAGTATTGTTTTACGAAGCTGTGCGGCCTCGCGCGCTCGGCTAAATTATAGTCTAAGTTCCGAGGTCACCGCAAGGTGTTTTTTTGTGCTGAGAAATAGAGTTGCCAATGACATTCATAGAGATATGCGCGCAGAAACCATGTCATCTCAAATGAGGGGAAGGGCGTCGGCCTTGAAGAACCGGTGAGATAGACGCCTGTCATTTCAAGCCAAAGGCGAGATGAACAACTGTCATTTCGAGCCGAAGGCGAGAAATCTTAAGTTTCAATTCCTTCACGGTTCAGAGAGATGGGGTGGGGGCTGCAGAGACTGCCAAGCTCGTGGTTCTAGAGCAAGTCAGCAAAGCAAGCCTACCTTGCTCGCCCCCTATCCCGTCCTTTCCCCCGATTCGGGAGGTGCTAGCGCACGGCGATGCAGCGGCCAGAGAAAGAGGCGTTTAAGACAACCTTTCTGGCCGCAAAGGTGCCGTCCGCGAGGACGCCCACCGCGAGGTGCCCCTCTCCCTGATAGGGGGAGGGGAAGGGCGCCCTACCCCAGAAAATCTTGCGATTTTCTGGGAACCCCTAGTCGGCCTTGAGGGGCGGGAGGGTGGGGGCTTGCAGAGCCGACGGCAACTGTCATTTCGAGCCGAAGGCGAGAAATCTTAAGTTTCCATTCCCACCGGCCTTGAGGGGGAGGGCGCCCTGCCTCGGAAATCTTGCGATTTACTAGGGACCCCTATATCGGTCTTGAAGAGCCGATGAGATAGACGCCTGTCATTTCGAGCCGAAGGCGAGAAATCTTAAGTTTCCATTCCCACCGGCCTTGAGGGGGAGGGCGCCCTGCCCCCAGAAATCTTGCGATTTTCTGGGGAACCCCTAGTCGGCCTTGAAGAAACGGGGATCAGACCCTATGTTCTCTTTGGGCATGGTTTGAACAAGGGAAGCAGGAAAGAGGGGAGCTGATGAGGAAGTTATCGGCAGTATTCTGGATTCCTAATTGGGAGAACGCTATGAAGAAGGAAGAGATCAGCCGACGTAAGTTTTTGCAGACTACCGGTGGGGCCGTTGCAGCAACCGCGCTAGGGGCGACCGCCGAAGTGAAAGCGGCGCCGAAACGCAAGCGGTTCTCCGCCAACGATAAGGTGGTGTTGGGCTTTATCGGGGTGGCGGGGCGCGGCTATGGCGCTCACATGCAGACGTTTGGGCAGATGGAGGATGTTGAGATAGGAGCTGTCTGCGATGTGTATCAGCCGTATGTTGATCGCGCCGTGAAGTTTACCGACGGGAAAGCGAAGGCCTATCATGACTTTCGAAAGCTGCTGGAGCAGAAGGATATAGATGCTGTAGTGGTGGCCACCCCGCCGCATTGGCATGCCATTATCTCCATTTTAGCCTGTGAAGCCGGTAAGGACGTTTATTGCGAGAAGCCGATGAGCCGATACCCCATGGAGGCGCTGATGATGGCACGTGCCGCGCGCGTCTACAAACGCGTGACCCAAGTCGGTACCCAGATTCACGCCACGGAGAACTATCATCGGTGCGTTAACATCGTTCGTTCCGGCGCTTTGGGGCCGATTACGGCAGTGACCAACATCTGCACCATGAACGACGATTCGGAGGGCCTCGATCATCCTGCCGATAGCGAGCCGCTGCCGGGTCTGGATTGGGATTTCTGGCTGGGGCCGGCACCCAAAGTTCCGTTCAATATCGGGCGCTTTCGCGATGGCATGCATCGCTACTTTAAGGACTATGTGAACAGTTGGCTTCATGAGCTAGGCCCCCACATCGTTGATCTGCCCGTGTGGGCGCTTGAACTGGGTGCTCCGCTGGCCGTTTCTGCCAGTGGAGGGCGGTTTGCTACGACCAGCATCGCCGATGTGCCCGACACCTTGCATGTGATCTGGGAGTATCCCAACATGAACATGACATGGGTGCTCATGCAGCAGAGCCGGTTCAATTTCGGAGTAGGAGAGATGGGGCCTTATCGTCAGTTGGGCATTATTTTCCACGGAAAAGATGCTACCCTTATCGCCAACTACGATCTCTGCCAGGTTATAGATAAAAACGGCAAACCGGTCGAGCGCACGGACTATCCTGTGGTAGTGCCGCCCTCTCCGGGGCATTGGCGCGAGTTTATAGATTGCATCAAAACGCGCCAGCAGCCTTCCTGCAATTTCGAGGCGCATCTGCCTCTTCATCTGGCCTTGAATCTGGCGCATACGTCTCTTTATGCTAACCGCAAAATCCACTGGGATAACACCAAGTTTGAGGTCATCGGTGATCGTGAGGCCAACCATCTGCTCATGCCACCCTATCGCGCCCCGTGGAAACTCCCCGTGGTGAAAGAAGCATCAGATACCCCTGGCTAAAGCACAGGGGCTTGCGCCTGGTTGGAAGCGTGACCCGCCAACCGACACAATAGGGCGTCTGAACATTCGCCCCGTACTTTGAGGTTTCGCGCCGCATTGAAGTCGGCATTCGCCTCAAAGCCACACTGCTGACATCGAAAGCTGCTCTGGCTCTTGCGATTGGCTTTGGCGCAGTAGCCGCATACACAACAGGTGCGAGACGAGTTGCGCGGGTCAACCAACACAACGGGCACTCCTGCCGCCTCGGCTTTATAGACGATAAGTTGACGCAGTTGCAGGAACGCCCAGTTACCGAGTAGCCATCGCATTTCGCGAGAAACCGTATCTGCTCTGTCCCGAAGGGTACGGAGGTCTTCCAGAGCGAGTGCCTTTCGCGATTGCACTACGGGTATAGTAGTCGCACAGGCGGAAGGTAACACAAACGCGCCCTTGTGTGGTGGTCAGAGAGGCACAGCCGTCTTGAAGGCGCACCCAATACGAACGCG
>NZ_DATGKU010000143.1:0-1274 GCF_035294505.1 Chthonomonas sp.
GCGATACCTGACAGAACACCCGGTACAGCGCCAATCGAGATCAAGGCCAAACGCGGCGACTGGAAATAGGCCGTCAACAACACAAGGATAACAAACACCGCTACACCCAAACCAATGCTCAACGCCTTGAACATCTCCATCATCGCCGGCAACTGACCCATCAACTCCACACGTACCCCACGCGGCGGCTCCCCAGCCTCCTGCACAGCTTGCTGCACCTGACGCGAAGCCCGACCCATGTCCTCGCCTTCCACATTGGCCGTCAGCGTCAAATAACGCTGCGACATGTCCCGATCCAATTCCCCAGGACGAAAACCTTTGCGAACCTTGTTCCCCACAATCACATCGCGGACCATCAAGTTGACGACAGGATTGACAGTGTGAATCGGCAAAATCTCAACGTCTTCGGGTTTGGTCAAGCGTTTGGGCGGCACCTCAACCTGAACCAGATAGTCAAAGCCTGTCTTGACATCAATCCAATAATTGAGATTGGTAAAACGCGTCGAACAGGTGGACATGTCCAAAGCCTGCCGCACATCATCAACCGTGGCACCGCTCAAACCCGCCTTCTCCCGATCAATCTCTACCTCATACGTGGGATAATCCAACTGCTGCTCAAAACCCACATCACGCAGATGCGGAATGCGTCTCATGCCCGCAAGAATCTTCTCCGCATGTTGACGCACCATCTTCAAATCGGTGCCAACCAAACGAACCGCTATCGGCGTCTGTGAACCAAAACTCATGACTTCACTGACGATGTCGCCAGGACCAAAACCAAAAGTGCACTTATTGGCTTCGGCCAAGGCTTCCTTGGGAGACAGACCGCCTTTTTGCAAGCGTTGGGCCATCCAGGGGATGACACGTTCCGGGAAGAGGCGACGCAGCCGTTCACGGAACTCTTTGAGTTTGATGCCGCTGTTTTCCTGGAGGGCGACGCGGAGATAGCCATCGTCGGGGCCACGCATGAACAGAGCCATGTTGTCGATACCGAAGTTGGGGGCGACCTGGCCGACAAAGCCCATCGTGATGGCGATGTTTTCGGCCTTGGCTTCTTGCTCGATGACCTCCAGGCATTTGACGGCCATTTCGCGTGTCAGGTCGTAGGTGGAGCCTGGGGGTGGCCGGAAGCGGAGGACGAACTGTCCGGAATCGATTTGTGGGAACAGTTCGGTGCCCACCTGCAGGCCGAGGAACACAAGGATGAGGGTACAAGCAGCGAAATAGCCGGGGACCACGATCCAACGCAGACCAACAAACCACTGCACTATCTT
>NZ_DATGKU010000144.1:0-8664 GCF_035294505.1 Chthonomonas sp.
TAAGTTTCAGTTCACATCAGTTCTGAAGGGGAAAGGGCTGTTAAGACAGTCAATCTTGTGGTTCTAGAGCCAATTCATTGAATAACCCTATCTTGCTCGCCCCCTATCCCGGCCTTCCCCCCGATTCGGGAGAAAGGGGGCGGTTGTGTTGAGTTTCCGAAGGAAAGATTATCAAAGGAAACCGCCTGTAGGGGCACGGTCACCGTGCCCCTTTTGCTAATCTCCCCTCCCCCTACAGGGGGAGGGGTGGGGCTGGGGGCTTTAAGAGCCGGCGATACGCCTATCATTTCGAACCGGAGGTAAGATAGACAATTGTCATTTCGAGCCGAAGGCGAGAAATCTTAAGTTTTAGCCCCTGCCGAACTCTGAGGGAAAGGGATGGGGCCGCAGAAACTGCCAATCTCGCGGCTCTAGAGCAAGTCAGCGAAGTGAGCTTATCTTGCTCGCCCCCTATCCCTTCCTTTCGTCTTGCAGCCAGCAACGCAGCGGCCAGTGAGATAGACGATCATGGGAACTGGACTGGCCGCTGAGTTGCCCACCGCTAGGTGCCCCTCTCCCAAATTGGAGGGAGGGGAAGGACGCCCTGCCCCAGAAAATCGCAAGATTTTCTGGGGACCCCAGCGTCGGCCTTGAGGGGAGGGGAGTGGGGGCTTGAAGAGCCGATGACCAGTTCTGAGGCGGAGGGTGTCGGCCACGAGAAAGTGCCGTGCGCAGCACCGTTTGTCTTGAGGCGCCTCATTGTTCTGCATGGAGACTGGAGACGGCTGTGGTTGGTTTATACCCCTAGCGCAAGTTAGCAAAGTGAGTCAAGCCTGGGGGGAAGCAAGCTTCCCCCTAATGCTGCGGGTAGCAAACAGGGAGTACTCCCTGCCACTGCAAGGTGTTGGGGATGTGACTTTGTTTTCTCTACGGCCTTCCTTAGTCAACGATTAAGGTATTATGGAGTATTGAGGCAGGGGAACAGCCAATGCGCGGAGTACGTGCAAACCGATGAACGAGCAGGATTTTGTGAATGAACGTCAGGCCGATTGGCAAGAGTTAAGCCGTATTGTACGGAAGGCCGATACGCGCCATGGTGTGCGTGCGCTCGATAGAGAGGACTTGCTTCGGTTTATGAGGCTCTATCGGCGTGTCTCCTCCGATCTTGCCTATGCATCGGCTCAAGCGCTTAGCGAAGATATTGTGGGCTATCTCAACGGGTTGGTGGGGCGCGCCCAAGCGATTTTATACGAGGCCGAGACCTCCACATACCCGCTTCAGACCGTACGCCACTTCTACCTCTATGAATTTCCAACGCTTTTGCAACGCCGGTGCGGTTATTTTCTGGCCGCTCTGGCCATTTTTCTCATGGGTGTCGGGTTGGCCTACTGGATGGTTATCAACTCGCCGCCACGGCTCAATCTGTTTATTCCCAAGGAGTTTCAAGCGAGCGTGCGTGTCTGGAAAAGCGGCAAGATAGCATCTCCTCCATCAGCGGCCTTTTCGGGAATGCTGATGACTCACAACTTTCAGGTGGCCGTTATGGCCTACGCCACCGGCCCGGCTCTCTGCGTTCCCTCCGCCTATCTCTTGTTCTACAATGGGGCGGTGTTGGGGGCTATGTCGGCCTTAATGACCCAGGTGCATCGTCACGCCACCTTTTGGCCCGGTATATTGCCCCATGGCGTTGCCGAAATTACGGCCACGCTCATCGCGGGGGCTGCCGGCCTTATGATGGGGGTCGCTCTTCTCCTTCCCGGGCCCTATCGCCGTAAAGAGGCCTTTTTACGAGCCGGTAAAGAGGGCGTTCAAATGCTATTGGGTACCATTCCGCTCTTTGTGTTTGCCGGCCTGATCGAGGGCATGTTTTCGCACCTCTCGCTGCCCGCATGGCTTCGACTCACCTTTGCCGGACTGAACGGCGTTTTCTGGTACCTCTACCTGTTCTTGCCTCGACGCTTACCCGTTTTCGGGGAGGAAAGAGAGGTGTAATGTGGCCGAAGGAACTGACCTCTTGTGCACTTCGTAACTCTCCTAAGAATCTCTCCGCTTTGGAGTTTTCAATCGCATGAGTGGAAACGACACGATAAGCGCTTCCATTGAAGTTCTTCATCGCCTACGTCAAAGCTACCCGGAAACCGCCTTTCTTGCGCTTGGCCAAACCGTGTTTTGGGATGAGCCGATGAAGGCCGTTTTGCGCCGCCTGCTCGATCAAGCGCAACTTGGGGGCAGAATGGTGGTGGGTGTTCACGATACGGACTACTTTGCCCGCACGCGCCTTCCTCGTGCCGGAGAGGCGCGTTTTGCCCTGCTACCCCATAACGACGGTTCTACCCGGGCGCTCTGGTCGGCTGCAGGAGAGATTTCGGCCCTTTTCGGCAGCGAAACGTTTCCCACACGGCACGATTTTGCCGCCCATGGGGTTCCCTTGCGTCGCCTTGCCACTGCAGACCCACGAGGCAAACAGGCCTTTATTGACGAGGTAACCGAAGCGTGGGGCTGGCGTGGACTGGCCTATTTGGGTTCGAGCGACCTTATCGCCAACTCTGTTCGTCTGAAAGATGTGGAAGAAGGGCTGCTGCAACTGCTCTCTTGGGGGTTTGAAAATAGCTGGCAGCAGATCGGCCCGCAATGTTGTCATCAGGAAGCGCGCAACGTGGGGGAGGCGCTACTTCAGTGGTGTAAGGACTACTGTCTGCAGCATCCCGATGCCACACTCTCCCAGCTCTATCGCGCTCTCCTACCTCACCTCTATTCGCTGCTCCTCGGCCATCCGCCCACCGACCTCGAAGTTACCTGCACTTCCGACCTACTGCGCTTCAACACACAGACCGCCTCGCTGCCGCGATTTCGCATCGTGTCGCTCTTCCTCAATCCTGCCACACGCGAAACCGCCGTGCAGGCCTACAACAGTGTGGTGGCAGGCAGCGAAATTTACACCCTCGATCGCTTCGGGCCCGGAGCGCTTCCCTTCGATTGCCTTGTGCCGGGAAGAGGCCGGGGCACCTTAAGAATAACGCCGCGTGTGCTCTTCATCGAAACCCGCGCGCCCATCGCCATCCCGCTCAAAACACCCATTGAAACGGTAGAGGCGCTGGCCGAGGTGCTTACCGCGCGCCTTGGAGATCAGATCGCTTTGGTTGGAAAAGCCATTACGCTTATATCGATGTTCGCCCAAGAGTTTATCTGTGTCTTCAATGAAGAGGGTTCGATGTATGTCTGGCGCACTCGCCAGATGAACCAACGGTTGAGACAGCAGGGCATCCCCATCGAGGCGCATCCCCTGTTACGTTTGCGCTATCGAACATGGGATTCTTTGGAGGTCGCCAACGCGACGCTGCGCCCCACAGCGCATATCGCCCATGCATTTGGCCGTACGTCGCTGCTCTGCTCGGAGTTTGCCGCCGGCTGGAGGTCGTCTCTAGAGCGGCAAGAGAGGCTTACCCAACAGATCAAAGCGCTTCGTAAACCGCTGGACTTGATTCGCTTTTTGGAGCAGCAAGACCCTGCTGGCACTTGGGCCGATCGGGCAACAGAGTACGCTGCGGCCAATCGCCAGCTTATTGAGTTGCAGCAAGAGGTGCAGCCATTGCGAGAACGCCTTAAGGCCGCGCATGAACACCTTTATCGGCTGAAACAACAGGAGCAGGCCGTGCAGCGAGAGATGGGACAGCACTATCGCAGTGTGAAAGAGTGGAACGCCGAAGCGCAGGCACAGCGCGATCAGTACAGGGCCACACTCGAGCGCATTGCCCATGAGAAGAAACAGATGCGCATTCAGATCGTCTCGCTGCGCACAGCCCTGCTAAAACAGGAGCGTGGTGAAAAAGCGCAGGCGGCACGAGCTGCCCGCTTGCAGGTACATCTGGAAGCGGAGCGAGCACGCCTTCAACTTGTGCGATATGCTCTTCTCACCTTGCGCGGGCTTCCTCATACCGATCATCGGCCCTCTGCATGGTGGTTGCCCATGCTTTCCCCTTCGGGCGAGTGGTTCCGTCGCATCGTTGAGACCACCACCATCTATACCGAGCCGCTTCTTTAGGGCCTAGGGAGGCGCTAAGACGAGCGCGAAGCGAGCATCTCGCGGGCATGCTGGCGCACCGTGTCGGTAACGGCATTGCCACCTAGCATACGGGCTATCTCTTCGATACGCTGTTCTGAGGTAAGCGGCGTTACTTGCACCGTTGTGCGCTCGCCGTCTACCCGCTTCTCAATAGCAAACTGATGTTCGGCGCGGCTTGCAATGGGCGCGAGATGGGTAATACAAAGCAGTTGTGCCCTTTTTGCAAGTATCGCCATTTTGTCGGCGATCACGCTCGCCGTACGACCCCCAATGCCCACATCTATCTCGTCGAAAACCATGGTGGGCAGCTCTTGACGTAACGACATGGCCGTCTTCACGGCAAGCATCACCCGCGAGATTTCGCCTCCGGAGGCCACCTTCACAAGCGGCCTCAGCGGCTCGCCGGGGTTGGTAGATAAAAGGAATTCTATGCGATCGGCACCCTGCAAAGATGGTTCCGTGGGCTGCAGTTCCACGCTGAAGCGGGCGCGCTCCATGCCAAGCTCCTGCAGTTCGCGTTGTATTAGCTTTTGGAACTCTTCGGCTGCGCCTCGGCGCAGGTTGCTTAGTCGCTTGCACTGCTCGGCCAGTGCCGCCTCTAAACGGGCTATTGTGTGATCCAAGTCGCGACCGCGCTCCTCACTGTGGGTGAGCGCATCGAGTTTGCGCGCTATGTCGTCGCGATACTGCAAAATCTCTTCGATAGTGGCGCCGTACTTGCGTTTAAGTGTGCGTAACAACTCTAAGCGCTCCTCTATCGCCTGCAGCCGCTCCGGAGAAAACTCGATGTTCTCTTGATACCGGCCAAGTTCGCGCTCAACCTCACTCAGCTCGTAGAGGGCCGAGCGAACCGTCTCTAACGGTGCATTTAGCCTCTCGTCGAAAGAGGCCGCCTCCGCTAACGCCCGTTCCACCCTATCGAGCGTTTCGATGGCACCTCCCGCATCCTCATTGCTTAGCCCTAAGAGGGCGGTGGTCACATTCTCTGCCAAGCGTTGCGCATTGGCCACGCGCCTATGGTCGGCGGCAAGCTCCTCATCCTCTCCCACAACCAGTTTGGCCGAATCGATCTCGCGAATCTGGAACTGATAGAGGTCGAGCAGATGCATTCGCTCGCGAGCCTCTTTTTCCAAGGCCTGCTGCTCTTGCCGTAAGTTCTGTAGTTCCGTCCATATGGCTGCGAGAGCGCATTTTACTTCTAGGATCGGCTGACCACCCCACTCGTCGAGAATATCTCGATGGCGCGATTGCGAAAGCAGGGACTGATGTTCATGTTGACCGTGAAGGTCTATCAGCCATTCGGCAAGCGTTTTGAGCTGGGCCACGGTGGCGGGGCGGCCGGCAATGCGGCAAAGGGAACGCCCGTTGGCCTGTATTTCTCGCGAGAGCAGCAAGAGGCCCTCTTCGGGTTCAAAGCCCATCTCTTGAGCGATCTGGGCGATGTGCGGCAAGCGACTGAGATCGAACAGAGCGTCTACCACCGCCTTTTCGGCACCGGCACGCACCATTGCAGGGTCTGCTCGTTCTCCTAGTGCGAGGCCGAGCGCGTCAATGAGAATAGATTTGCCCGCGCCGGTCTCTCCGGTAAGCACATTGAAGCCCGGATAGAACTCGATGTCGAGGTGGTCAATAATCGCTAAATTCCGTACAGAAAGTCGCATCAACACGGCCTGCAGCCCTCTCGCTTTTTAAATACGATGTTATATCTACATTTTACAGAAAATTCGGCAGAAAGCCCCGCACCTTTAAACAGGGGGAGGAATGCCGTTGGAGCGACAACCAGACATTTGTAGCACAACGGGAGGCTTGGCCGCAGCAGCGAAAAACATGCACGCTCTATAGCACCTAGTTCATGCTCCTCAACGGGCAAACGGTGCGCAAAAACGTTCAAGTTCGGGGTGACCGTGCCTTTAGGGGGTGCTTTCGCCAGCAAGAGCATTGTGGATGTAGTGTGAGAACAATTTGCCGTCTGATCCTGTTGAGACTGGGACTACCGTCTGAGGGCGCAAGTTCCAAGAGGCCTTTAGGCTTTCGTCAAGAGGGCTGTTATCTGTGTGCCAAAGCGACCTGTTGCGTACGGTGGAAAAAGTAGTAGCGCAGCATTTTCTGGGCGATGGGGGCTGCCGCCTGTGCCCCGTAGCCACCGCCTTCTACCATAACCGCGATGGCGATGCGTGGATGCTGCACGGGAGCAAAGCAGATGAAGAAGGCATTGTCCTCTTTTTTGCCTTGACTATAGGCCTGGGCCGTACCGGTTTTTCCGGCGATAGAAAGCCCCGGAATGGCGATCCCCGCGGCCGTGCCGCCGGGTTGAACGGCCATCTCCATCCCTTGAACAATGGCCTGTCGTGTTGCCGGGCTAAAGCCTATCTGCCCACGTGCCTTCGGTTCAACAGGCTGCACTTTACCGGTGATGGGGTCAACCATAGCATCTACAAAATGGGGGCGCCACAGCGTGCCACCGTTGGCGATGGCCGCCACGTAGTCGGCGAGTTGAAGCGGCGAGACTCGCAGATAGCCCTGCCCGATGGAAAGGTTGAGGGTGTCGCCCGGATACCAAGGGCCTCGCCCAGTCTTTTTTTTCCACTCCGGCGAGGGCAGCAGGCCGGGCGTTTCGGTGGGAATATCTATGCCTGTACGGCTTCCAAGCCCATAACGTTTCGCCCAGGCCACAATCGCCTCCGGACCGGCCAGAAGCCCAACATGGAAAAAGTAGACGTTGCAAGAGGCACCGATAGCCCGATAAAAGTCGGTGGTGCCGTGTACCTCATCGCAGTGAAAAAGTCGGGCGCCAAGCCGCAGGTAGCCGGGACAATAGAACTGCGTTTGTGGAGTGATGACCCCGCTCTGCAAACCGGCAGTTGCCGTGATGGGTTTGAAGGTCGAACCACAAGCAAAAGCGCTGTCCGAAGCACGGTTAATTAAGGGGTGGGCCGGGTCTTTGAGCAGCTTGCTATATATCTTCCCGTACTGATTTAGATCGTAAGAGGGCCAACTCACAAAGGCGAGTACCCCGCCGTTGTTGGGGTCGAGAGCTACCACAGCTCCGCGGTGGCCCGTATCCGCTAAAGCCTGTGCCGCCACCTTTTGAAGTCCAAAGTCAAGCGCCAGCCTAAGTGTTTTCCCCGGAATGGGCGCGATCTCCTGTCCCTGCCCCAAGATACGCCCGCGCGCATCCGTCTCGTAGTCGGTTTCGCCCGCCTGACCCCGCAGCACCTGCTCGTAGGTGCGTTCAAGGCCGAAAATACCTACCTGGTCGTTCATGTGGTAGCCCCGACTTTTCCAACGCGCATAGAGTTCGCTGGTAATAGGGCGGGTGATTCCAAGAAAGGACGAGCAAAGCCCATCGTCGCGATAGTATCGAACCGGCTCGCGCGTAATGAAGACGCCGGGCAAGTCAAAGCTCTCCTCTTCCACGCGAATGAGGGTCTTGATGTCCACATCCTTATCAATGGGCATTGGGTCGTAGCGACTGACTTGCTGTACCCACTTCGTTAGCTGGCTTTGAAGGTCGGGTTCGGAAAGATTAAGCAGTTCGGCAAGGCGCGAAAGCGTTTGCGGATGCTTGCGAACATCGTCTGGAAAGACGGAGATAATGTAGCGCAGTCGGTTGGCGGCAAGAATATGCCCGTTTCTATCTTCGATGAGGCCTCGAGGGGCGGTTCGGCGAATGTGCTTGTATTGAAGGTTTTGGCACTGTTCGGCTAGCTCTTTGCCTTCCACCACCTGCAAATACCAGAGGCGGGCAACGATGGCTGCTAACAACAGAAAGATAATGCCGTAAAGTAGGCGTAAACGCCTTAAATCGGGCACATGCTCCGGTGCCTCAATGGGGCTGGTTATCGGTTTTTCGGCCACTGGCACTACCTCCTCTTTTTTCTTACCGCAGCAGCACGGGCAAAAGTCGCAGACGGCTATCGCTTAACTCTTCTAGTTTACACGCTAAGTTGGTTTTTGATGCGGATGGTAAAGTTCGGTTTTGGTATATTGGGGTATAGGGCCTGTTGGCAGGAAACGATGGAGGCATTCGAGAATAGAACTTTGTCTACTTTTCGCAAAAGGGGAAAACCGTTAAAATAGCAGAGAGTTCTAAATATAGCGGCGATCGAGTTCGACAGCACTAAATAACGGCATCTGCCGGGTGCGTAGAAAAACTCGGGCGACAACAGTCTCGCTGTTGTACCGGGTGGCACCGGCGTTTCGGCGTCGGTAAGAATTGGAACTCACGTCGCATCTTGCCTGCATTTCCATTTTCGGGAGTAGTCGCCATGTCGAGCAGCTTTGTTCACGTCCATTGCCATTCGGAGTACAGCCTTTTAGACGGGGCCAATCGTCTGAATGCGCTCATACAGCGCGCTGCAGAGCTAGAGATGCCCGCTCTCGCACTCACCGATCATGGCGTAATGTACGGGGTGGCGGACTTTTATGAGCGCTGTAAGGCGGCGGGAGTGAAGCCCATCCTCGGAGTGGAGGCCTATGTTGCCCCACGCCGTTGTACCGACAAACAACCCAAGCTCGACCAGGCAGCCTACCACATGGTCTTATTAGCCCGCAATTTGCAGGGCTATAAAAACCTTCTCAAGCTCACCTCCATCGCGGCTCTGGAGGGTTTCTACTACAAG
>NZ_DATGKU010000145.1:0-15720 GCF_035294505.1 Chthonomonas sp.
GCTGCCGTCCTCCTGCACCCACACCACGTTTTGGGTGTTGGGAACGTGAAGCAGATAGCTGCGATAGCTGTGGCTCCATTTGGGGCCTAAGGGGCTGGTGCGGGAGGATTGGGAGTTATAGAAGAGGGTGAAGGCAAGCCCGCCACCGCGTCCATTCCATCCAAAGAGAGGGAAGGCTCCGTGGGCGTTGCCGGAGGCGAGGTTGGTATGGCCGATGCCAAGCCTTACGGGCGGGTGCCAAGGTCGGGCGGGGCCTGGGGTAGGTGGGAGGGGTGGGGAACCGGTTGAGAGGGCTTGGGCTTGTTGAGGGCTTTCGAGGGAAGCTCCGGCGAGGAAGGCGGCACCGAGGCCGGCGAGTGCGGAGGAGAGGAACTGTCTTCTGGGGATGCCGCGTTGGGACATGGTGGGTCGTGAGACGTTACCACCTACGGGGGGGAGACACTGCCTTCCCCTTGTTGCTGTTTGCGTTGTTTTCTGTTCTTAGCCATTGTGAAAGTCTCCTTTGTTTTGGAATAGATTTAGTCTATGCCAAGAGGACTGGGGAGGCCTCTCGAAGGAGAGGAGGTCGCCTCAGGAGCCTCAGAATGGCCAAGGTTGGATATGCGGTTGTGTGGTCTGTGCTCGAAGGGGTGAGCGGGTTCAGACGAGAACAGGATAACACAGGGTAGTAGGATATGTCAAGTAGTTTTATGGGTGTGAGGAAAAAATTTTTTGTAGGAGGGTAGTAAGTAAGGGGTAAGATAGTGAAGGTGTTATAGATGAGGGTAAGGGGCGAATAGAGATGCAAGAGAGGGAGGGTTGAAGTGAAGGGTCGTAGGGGTAACCCTTGAGGGGGGGTGCGTCAGCCTTGAAGAGCCGGTGATGCGCCTATCATTTCAAGCCGAAGACAACTGTCATTTCGAGCCGATACCACACCTGTCATTTCGAGCCGAAGGCGAGAAATCTTGAGTTTCCATTCCCATCCGTTCTGAGGGCGAGGGGTGAGGCTGCAGAGACTGCCGGCTTCACGGTTCTAGAGGCAATTAGCACAGCAAGTCTATCTTGTTCGCTCCCTATCCCGGCCTTTCCCCCGATTCGGGAGGTGCTAGCGCACGGCGATGCAGCGGCCAGGGAATGAGGCATTTAAGGAGATCATTTTGGCCGCTGGGATTTCCGTTTGTTTTTTAGAGAAAGAGGGCTAGTGAGATTAGTTTCCGGTGCTAGCGACAACCTGCAAAGCAAGTTCGGTTAAGGGAAGCAAGCCTCCCCCTAACCGATTTTGACAGCGCCGCCGCTCAGGCCTTTATGTAGCGCATGGCAGGACGCTCGTTACGCCCTCGCCCTTTAGGGTTGATTCCACATAAATAGAGCGCCGTAGCGTACACATCGCCATGGTTGGGTACCCAAGCGTCTTTTGATGGAGTCCTCCCCGGTAGCAACTCACCGGTAATCGGATCGTAGGCTGGGTCCATGCTGCCGTCCGGCAGAAGAGGGATAGGCATCCCCGTCTTTTGGCCTACGCCACCAAACTGCGAGTTTCCGCGAACGCCTGCCCCCAAAAAAGCCGCCCCGGTTACGCGCCAATGTTGGGAGATGTCTTGATCGTAGATCAGCTTGTCCTTCTCCGCATCGCTGATATTCATCTGTTGGATGGCACGAACATCGCCCCGAATCGTGCGCCCGAACTCGGAAGTGATGACGATCGTCGTGTAGTCGAACAGGCTCTTTCCGGTGTTCTTGTAAGGCGTGCTCTTTAACAACTCGACCAGCGTGTTCAACGGCTTCCAGAGGTTCTCACGCATCATGTTCGTCTGATCCGGCATGCCGATCGGCGTTCTGCGGTCCGGCCCCCAAAGACCACGACGCGCGTAGTGGCTATCAAAGAGGCGAATATCACGCGACTCGATGAAGAAGCAGGTCGAAAGCCCCGCGCGCATCAGCTCATAGGCCATCATCGCCTGCACGTTCGTTGCCGGTGTGAACTTGGTACGCGCCTTATTGCCGTTCACGCTGGTATAGGTGATCATCTCATCTTCGGGCTTGATGTCGAACTTCTCGCGCAGAACAGGGTCGTTAAAGAGGTTATTGATGAGATTGGCATCAAGTCGCTTACCGGCCCGTGCCAAATTGTTGTAGATGCCAAGCGCCGAATCGTAGCTGCGAATAATCTCCATATGGTTATCGCGAGTGAGATAGGCGCTCATGTTATCCACAAAACGCTCGATCTGGCTGTTCACCACGTCGGAGGAGTTCTGCTGCATTCGCATAAGGAATCGCTTTAGGTTCGCCGGAGTGCCCGCATAGATGGTATGCGCCCATACCGGCCCTAAGTTCGGATAAAAGCCCCTCCGCCCCGTATACTGCTGCTCGTTCAACTCTCCATCGGCAAGCCACCAAAACCAACCGATGTTGGGCAAAACATAGGGACGTCCGTAGACCTCCGCAAAGGCCTGCATCACATCCCGCTCGTCCGGCTGACGTTCATCGGTGAGCACAAGGTTATAGGAACCCATATGCACATTTAAGCGCTCGCCCGAATGGAACTCACCGGTGTCCATTGAGCTGAGCACGGCCATATAGGGAAAATGCTCTTTGCCCTCCTCGGCCAGATAACCGTACCGAATATTGCCCTGTTTGTAGATGCCGTAGTGTGGCTCGCCAAAGTGAAGCACACGATAGAACTCATCGCTGATCCGGTCTGGTGGGAGCCGATGGATCACGTTGTTGGGCGTCATCAGGGGGCTGAACATGTCGTAGCTTTCCCAGCCGCCCTCTAGGTACCAATAGATGAGGAACCGCGGTTCATCGCCCTCCTGCGCCATCTCATGAACCATCTCCGCCGTGCGGCGTGTTGTTACCGGCGCCCCATAGGCTTTGAAGTAGGCCAGAAAATCCAAAGCGCAGAGGGACGCAAGCCCCATACCGGCACGACGCAGAAACTCCCTACGGCTGAAGAAGCCGGCATTTCCCGGATGCTCACTAGGAGCCGGACGGAGTATGACCTCGTCGGAAACTCGACACTCCGGTATTCGCTCGGAACGAAAATCACGCATCTCTGTATTTCTCCTTATCTCGTTGCCCTGCCCCTTATGAACCTAGCCGCGCGACGCGCGGGCTTGTGCGCTCTCTTGTCGGCTCTTGCGGGCTAGAGGCGGGGGATGGGCGTACGCTCCCGTTGAGATATTCTGGGCTGAGCACAATCGCACGGATCAGCCCCTCGATATCGTAGTGATTGGCCTTCTCGGTTTCCCATAGACGATGGTAAAGGCCTCTCTCATCTTTGTCCCAACGCATCTCGCGCCCGAAGTAGAACACGAAATGCGTCTGGATTATCGTGCGAATGAAACGCTCTGTGTTGACAGCCTTCTCGGCAAAAGCCTGCATGCCCTCCCCTTTGAACGGATAGCTAGGCACAAGCTGATGATCCGTATCGTCAATCAGGTTGCCCTGGCTGTCGCGCTCATGATAGACTCCGTCGTCCGTGAAGCGCGAGCGTTGATATGCGAGGGGCGTTAACACCTGATGGCACGTAAAACAGACCGTTCCTGGCGTGGTGGTCTGCACGGCGGTAATGCCCTCACGCATCTTTACGATCGCCTCCGGCACAATAAACACATAGCCGAGGAACTTCTCAAGCACCTGGGCGGAATAGTTGAAATGCGGCAGTCCCGGCTTGCCTTCGATAAAGCCTTTCATCGTTAAGACGCCGCTGTGGCCGTAGTAGGCAGGGCGTGGCTCGACCTTCCAATCCGGCGTCACCGTGTAATCCGCCGTGAGAATCTCCTTGAAGGGATGGTGATGGAGCGCGATCCATGTCCACAATCGCACCGGCTCATCATCGGTAGGGGAGCCGTGACTCTCTAAGTAGAGCCGAATACGGCGGAAGTAGAAATCGGCAAACTCTTTAGAGTGCAGGTAGCGATCGACAAACGATGAGAGCGGGGCACCTGCATCCAACTGTGCGATCTCGGCCTGCGTGGGCGGCCGGGCCACCAAATCCTGCGCAATTTTCACCAGCTGCAGCCTTCGGCGTATCTTGGGGTTGGTGGTTACCGCCAAAGAGAGCGGCCGGGTGAACAGAAAGTCGGGATGCTTCATTAACAGCCGACACAGCCCTTCCCAAGCCGCCTGTTGTGCCGACATGGGCGGCACGGTAAAGCGCAGAACAGCGGTATGGACATCCTTTATCGCCACACGCGCCCCCCCGATCTGCCGCCAAGTATATTCAAGTGGAGAGCGCTGTAGGTTGAAGGAGGCACTCGCATCTAACGTGATTGTGGCACCCACATGGGCGCGAGGCGGTGCGACGATGGTGAGAATGGGCGTTGAAGCCAGAGCATGCACCGTAAGCGGCACATGGCTTGAATGCCCCTCGTGCCCCGGATAGCCGAACTCAATGCGATAGAAGGCCGTCGGTTGCCACTCTTTGGGGTGTACATCCGGCCGATAGTACAGCCGCAACTTGCCCTTCAGGCTCTCGTTGTTGCCGTCGCAGAGAATATGCGGGCTAACCGCCTGATAGAACTGGCCATACTCGTCACCCAAAGTGCTCCAGCCTTGTTGCCCGTCTGCCTCGTTGCTCTTCACGTAAAAGTCGGCAAGCGGCGGCTGGCTTCCCTTAGCGACATCGGGCACAAAATGTACGGCATCGGCCGCAACGAGACCATGCGTCTCTGCGTTGGATATCTCCACTCCATCGCCCTTGCCAAATTGAAAAGCGACATCGGGACTAAAGGTGGAATGGGTGTCGTCTGTCTCATCCACATAGAAGGTCACCTGGCCTTGTGGCGGCAACGGCGGTAGCGGTGGCTGTGCCGATGTAGAGGGACTATGGGAATGAACCTCTACCAAGGTCTCGGTGGCGTTACGGCCCTCGTAAACGGTACGCCCATCTATCTGTGTGGTCTGCACCGGATGATAGCGCCAATCTAATGTCAATATGTATTTGCCGGTCTGCGCCACCTTCAACGGGATGGTGATCTGCCCTTCGCCTCCATCTCTATCATCCTCTTCGTAGGAAGCTATCCCATCGCGCTCATTAAGATGCCATGCGCCCTGCGCGACGACGCCGGCATCTTTCATGGAGATCAGGTGGGTTGTTCCGTTGGGCAGTGGCCCTGTCACCTCGAGGCCGCTCACCTCAACAACGCCCTGGTGCCCCTCGTTGGAGATAGTCACAAACTGGCCATCATCGCCGGCCTTTAGCAGCACCGGGGCACCCAGCGTCCATTTCGCGAGCTTCTTATCCGGGCTGGCATGCGACGTATCGTTTTCATTGACCAACGTCTGCTGCAGACCGTAGGAGTCGTTTACGACTTCAATGCGCACTTGGCGCGTTGCTACATGTCCTTCGGGGTCTTTGGCCGTCAGCTGAAACTGCAGGGCATAGCTGCCTTGTGCCACCTGAGAGGCTGCCCGATAGATGGCCTGCAGGAATTTATACGACTGCTGTAACTCTATGGGGGTTGGCGGTCGAAACAGCATCCGCTGATAGAGCAGCGCGATATCATGCTGATAGAGAGGATCGGGTTTGGGGCCGGCCAATGGAGAACGGGTAGGAATGCGCAGCCCCATAAAAGGCCCGGTATGGTTGAGATAAGCGTTTGAGGCCACGTCTTCAGAAAGGGCATCCATGGCGGCAAGATATTCCGCGCTGGGATGGGCGCTTTCGTTAAAGCTGTGCACAAAATCGGCCCCGCCAAACTGGGCGATGTTCTTCTCGAACATATCCTGGTTATCGCGCCGCCAGTCGTCGCCAAAAATGGTCTGTATCTTGTTGCGAAGCTGGTAGTAGGTGAGGAAGGTGTTGTCTCCGCTATCGGCGGGAATAGGCCCGTGGTAGGGCATCAAGAGGGCCGGCGGGAAGTGGCTTCCATCTCCATCGGTGCTCTCCGTATCTTTAGGGCCACCGGCATAGAGCTTGCTACAGAAATCGCGCAACTTGGCGATGTTGGCGGCACTCCAGGCATGACGAGGAGGCGGCGGCATACGGGTTGCATCCGACGTAGAGCTAACACGCGCCAATAGAGAGGAGGGATTGTTCGGGTCGAGATGACCATCCGTCAATAAGAGCTGATAGGTGGCTGCCCCATCGGGCATGAGGCGCAACTGAGACGGGTTGCTGCCCATATGGCATGGGGCACAATCCTGCTTTAGAAGCGGCCAAATCTGCTGCGTAAATATCTTTGAGTAGGCCGCGATCTTATCCGGCGTCAGCCCAGCTCCTGATGGGGGTTTGGTTTGTGCCGTGTTTTCCCCTTTAGGGCCAAACCCACACAAAGCCACCAAAGCCCCTGTCAGCCCGAGGCTGAGATAGTGCAGTGCTTTCTCTTTTTTCATATCCCTCTCTCCACAGAACCTATTTTCGGCGCCCGCACCTAAAAAGCCTTCATCCTCCTTATCTATTCCGCGATCGCTTTGCTATTTCCTAGAAGAGGAAGTTAAAGCTCAGCTCGCCCCGCAGTTCGTCATGCAGCAATCGTCCCGCTGCATCCTTGCCATCATGGGTCACCCAGGTCGCCCCAATGGAGAAGAAGTCGTCGGAATTGAACTTGCGTTCAAAGGCGATATTGAGCTGATCGGATCGATCATAACCGATAGCGGAGCCGTTTACACCCTTGCTAAAGGAGAACGTAAAGCTCTCATAGGGGTCTAGCTTCTGTTGCAGACTAAAGCCCAGCGAGCGCGTAAGCAGTTTTGTTGCCGTGTTACGGCTTAGCCGATAAAATAGCCCCAGCGTTAGGTTCTTACGAAAGTCGTTTTGCAGGCTGAAGTCCACCGCGGTCTCCGGCACGTACTGCCCATGCCCATCGTCCGGCAAGCTCCCGTAGTTGTACACAAGGTGTGTCACCGGGGTTAATTTAGCGTCGGCCATGAATTTGCGGGTTAAGATCACCTTGCCATCAAACATCGTCCAATCGCGATAGTAGAAGCTCGCGTGAAGCCAGCGATGCGGGTTGGGGTCGGTTGCGAAGGAGTAGAGCCGTGTGGCGGTGCTTTGGCCGTTTGGTAACGTCTGGCCGTTGTAGTCCAAAGCAAAGGTGTTCTTCCAGAGCGTCCATTCAATGTGGCCGGTCATGGTCTCGTTGATCAGTTTCCGATGGTCGTTCAGCGAGGCGTATCCGGCTTGGATCGTGAGGTTTTGTAGAGGTCCAAAGCTGATCGGCTTCGTGTTCCGAATGGAGAAGTTCGCCACATCGTGCGTGTTCTGGTCGGCTTTCGTATGCAACTCATCGAACTGTGCCGCCAGAGTAATATCCTTACACGGCTCTCCTTGAAGCCCTAGCGAAACGGCACTCTTCCCGTTCTGATCGTCGGCAACGGTAGTAGTGGTGTTAATCGTTAACGCCAACTGTTTTGTGGCCTGATACTTGACTCCGTAGCCCTCCGTGTTTTCAACGATGATCGGCTTACCTTTCTCCACCGGATTGTTCGCATCCGGTGAACGCCGCAGGTCGGAGCGTGTGTAGTCTAAGGTGAGATACTGGGTAGGTTGCGAATGCAAGCTCATTGAGGTGAAGTTGGTAAATTTGCCATCAAGCGACGTCGCTTGCTGCACCTGATAATCCACTGCTCCCCCCTGCCCCAATTGCGTCGTATCTATATGAACGTCCTGCTGATGGATCGTCTCGCCTACTTGGCTGTTGGTGAGGTTAACCCGCACTTCATCCGAAAGCTTCAGCCCTAACCCCTTCTTCACCTGGGTGTTTAGGGCCACCAAGCGATGCTGATAACCGTTCGCCACCCCCTTGGCGGTAGCCATATCTCCATCATCGCTATAGGTGAGGCTAAAGTTCTGGCGTGGGGTGTAGACCAGATTGTGATGGAAGATGGCATGGGTCAATAGATCGAACAGATTGGTTGCCCCATAATCGTAGGTGTCTAGTGTCAGCCCTTTGATCTTATCGAAATGCAGGCTGAGTGCCGCTCGGCGGAAGCCACGTTCGGAGTTGATCAGATTCTGATCGGGGGCCGGTAGGGCCAGGTCGGTGGCTCGCATGAAGTACTTATCCACCTGGGCAAAGTCGGCGTTAAGCGTAAGCCCTTTGGTTGTGAGCGACAGAGTTTGGCGTTGCATGCCTGCATTTGCCATCTGTTGTGCGGTGGTCGCATCTACGCCCTGCGCTCTTGTTTGAGCCAGGGTCGCAGCAACCGCATCGGGGGTGGGAGCAAAGCCCAGCGAGTTGTAGGTTAAATGGGTAGTCTTATCGATCTGCCAGTTAAAGTTGAGCAATAGGCTGCGCAGGCCGTGTTCGTTGCCGAACTGCGCCTTTTCCACATCGGAAAGCAGAGGCAGACGAGTAAAGTTGTCGGAGATGGACTGCTGTGTCACGCCCAGTTGAAATTGAGGCGTAGAGAGGGCAACACTCTCGCGGGTAATAGCGGGGGTTGGCGCTGCTGTAAGGGATGTGACATTGGAAGCTGGCGTATTGCCCGCTGTCGCAGAGGTGTCTTTGATGGTGAAGGCCGAGAAGGCCAGCGACGAGGCTTTGTTCCCTTTGCCCAACTGCAAGCTTGCATCGAGCAGAGTCCGTGCCAAACCGGCCTCATGCAGCGCCGCTTGGGCGATGAGAGGAGGTGGCAGTTTGCTGAGGTCGGCGGTGGGGTCAAACTGACGGAGGATATCTAGTGCGAGATAGCGTTTGTCAATATCCGGCAGCATAGCCAGTTGGCCGAATGCCGCATCGGTGCGCCGATTGATCAGCGCAAAGTGGAAGCCACCTAGCTGCACTTCAAGGCTTTGTCGAAACATCCCTGCATCGGGTGCGCTGCCGGGCTTAGCTCCCAGAGCGCCGGTGAGCCGCAACGCCAGCTGCGAAAAGGCGAACCGACTCGTTGCCGAGGGGTCGAGCAGCAGATGAAAACCGGTTCTATCGAGGCCGTCGTTCGCTATTACCTGCGCTAAATCTACCGGTGATACCGCATTGGGTGCTGCGGTAGGGTCGTAGAGGTGGTAGCTATCCAATGCTAAGTTGGTCTTATCTGCAAGGCTCAGGTCGCCCAAACGGCCAAAGCCTTTAGTTATAGCGTTGTGGATGTAGCCGATATCTAGCCCCTTCGTCTGCAACGAGAAGGCGCTGCGATCGAAGGCGCCGCTTTTGGCGGAAATATGCGTATTTTCAAAATCGAGGCCGCCGAGGGTAGGGCTTTTCTTGTTGCCTGCAAAGGCGAGATTGATTCCCAATTGCGACTCACGAAGCCCTGTTTGGTGCATCCAGTCGGTCTTTTGGGCCTCGCGCAAACCGGAGAACAGCTTGAAGTTCTGCCCTACCTGCTGAAAGTTATAATGCACTCCCAACAGCCCCGCATGAAGCTCGGCGGAGCGCTGTTCGATGGTGCCGCTGCCGTCGTCAATTCGGTTCCAATTCAACGCCAGAGCTGAGAGAGAGGACGTTGGCCCTGACGCCGATCCGTTTTTGCCACCGTTCCAGTCCAAGCTGAACCCAAGCCGTTTGATCCCCCGTTCACTCTCAAGCTGGTTCAACTGTTGCAGCATGCTTTGATTGCCTTGAAAGCCCTGCTTAAGAGCCGCAAACCCGTTGAACTTGGCCCCCACATCTTGGTAGTTTGCGGTGAACGAGAGGCCTCCCGAATGCAGCGCCAAACTCTGCAGGATGAGCTGCCCTCTTCCTGTAAGGGCGTTTGTGGGCGCGGGGTTGAAAAGGGATTGGGGATCAAAGACAATGTTCTGACTGCGTTGAACGTTAGAAAAATAGGCCAGACCACTGTAGCTGCCCAGGCCTCCCTTCCCGAACGCGCTGCTCAGCGAAAGCCCTTTCAAGGTGGTGTTAAAGCCGTTTCCATCGCTTGCCGTTAGCCCCAGTAGGAGACCCAGCTGTGCGTTGGCCCCTAGGTTGAACTGTAGTCCGGGCGCTATCGGGGCTAAGCTTGGGCCACCGGGCTGATCGAGATAGCGATAGGTGGCGCTGATGAGGTCGCCAGAGGGCACAGGGACGGAGAGAAAGAGGGAGCCAGTTGCCGGGTCGAGCATATAGTCTTTTCCGGCGGTAAGCTCTCTACCGTCGAGAAAGAGGTGCAGGGTATTCGGGATGACGTTGCCGTGAGAGAGCACGTAGCTCCCCTCACCGCTACCAGCCAGCCACTCATGAACAAGGTGCCCTGGGTTTTGTGAAGTGGGCTGCAGAGCCGGAGGGGGCGACGACGTGCTGGCGACCGGGATGGCCGGCACGGTCTGTGCCCATATGGTGGCAGGAAGGAGCACAATCAGAGACAAAAGGGGCGAAAGGATTGTGACGATCAAAACGCTTCGACAATCTCTTTTCGCAACTTTTGGCACGCTCATCCTTCCTCCCTCCTCATGTTAGACGCTCTTGCCGTTCTAGAAACGGCCGCTCACCAACACGATTCGGGCTTGGCGTTGTTCTGTATTTTCTATGGCAATGCGACTAAGCCCCAAATTACGCTCAGACAGCTCGCGTTTTATAGAGGCCGTCGAGCGAAACTTGAGGGCATCGGGCGGCAGATAGGCCATGTAGGCCAGCGGGGTATCCCCTTGGTTGGCCACCGGCTTCTTGTCGCCTGTGGGCTGAAGCGTCGTAGTGCCGCCTGCGGTGGTCGTAGCGTTACTACTATTATTTATAGACGCTGTTGGCCCGCTTGGCTTCTGCCCCGTCGTGGAGGTTTGGCTTGATGGCGCGGAACCACCGGCGGACTGGTTACCGCTTACGTCCATCGCATCGCCGACATGATGGCTAAAGGCGGGCTGATTGATCTGATCCATCCCCGGAACCGGCGAGAAGACGGCTGCCATCTGTACCATTGTGCCGGCGGCGCTGTTGGAGTTCCCTGTCGTCGGTGCCCCCATCGAGGGTTTGGCATGAAGGCTCGTCTGCTGTCGCACCGGCTGTGCGGCCTGAGCCACTTTCGCATGGTGTCCTGAGGAGAGAGAGGCGGCAACAGGCTGGGCCGGCTGTTGATCGAAGTCAGGCATTAATGGTTTAGAGCGCAAAGGCGCGACGAGCTTGGCAATAAGCGTTTCACCGGGTCGGCTTGATGTCGTCCGCATGACTTTGGCACGAAGCGGGTGAGACGAAAGAGCATGGCCATGGTTGAGGCGATGTAAAACGGGCGCCTGCGGAAGGGCAGCGATATGCGTTGGACGGGTCGGGCTATGGGAGGCGGAAATGGCGTTAAACCGGATAAAGGCTACCCACAACGCCACCACCAGGGCCAAGGCCCCACCCGACAGCACCACCGAGCCTGCAAAGCGCCTGCGCCTCCACAGATCCGCCATGTGCCGATGCCATGTGCGCCGATTTACCGTCGCCGCCAGAATGGCACCGCGCAGATGGGCCGGAGGCTCTACCTCCGCCTCTTTGCGCAAAATTTGCGTGGTGGCTTTCAGCACCACCAGCTCTCTCTGCCACTGCGGCGACTTGGCGAGTAGGCCATGAAGCGCTTCCTGTTCTTCCGGCGTCAACTCGCCGTCTATATAGCTACTTAACAGTTCCCAAACCCGTTCTTCGTTGAACGGATCGGGCTGTTGGCTCTCATGAGGTTCAAATTCTGTTGATCTGGGCATCTTTTGCTCCTCGAGGGCGACACCTTTATGTCGTTCCTCTTTCGCATATTCACTTATATCCCACACAAGGAGATCGTGTTCTTCTGTCTTCTTCTATTCAGTGAGACACCGTCTCCCGAAGAATGTTGCAGATTGGAGGGGAGATGCCAAAACGCCCCTCTCTTTCGGATGGGAAAGAGAGGGGGTAAGCGTTATGGGGGTAAAAGGCCGACTACTGATCCTCTGTTAAAATCACATCGAAATGCGGCGCTCCGTTTGTGGGGTTGACTTCGCCGATAAAGAACATGGTGTAGGCATGCCCTGCCTGAAGAGTAACATGACTGATGTCGCTCTGGGTGGGAATGGGGGTATTGGAGCCGGCCGCCACCACGCTGAAATCGAATGTAGACCCGGCGATCACCGATAGAGGCACATAGTTGGACGAGGAAGAAGGGGTGCCATAGCTGATGTTGGTAAGCCCCTGTATCGGCAACCCGTTGTTCAGCAGGGTAATTCCCGGCGTTCCTGCGGTATCGGGCGCGAGGTTGATCACACGCAGATAGGCATTCGTTGTGCCATAGGAGATGGAGGGCACATTGTCAATAGCGCGGAATAGCGCAGGCGCTTCGGCGCCTGTTTGCCCGACGATGCCGGCCACGATAATGGTGTAGGTTCCGTCGCTTTGACCCGGCGTATGGGGGCTTAGCAAGAAGGAGGCCTCCGGCGCCAAAGGGGTGCCGCTAACAGCAGGCGCCGCATACACATCGGTGTTTACGCCGGTGCCCGTAATGGCGTTTCCTCCAGAAACAACGGTGTAGTAGGTGCTGACCCCTCCATTTGCCGAAGGCAGTATCTGCCCGTAGAGCAGAGGCTGTGTGTTTACGGGCATTCCTCGTTGCACGATGTTGACCCCGCCCGAAGGGCCCCCGATGAGCGCATTTAACAACCGCACGCGGCTCGTGGTGTTCGGCCCGGTGCCTAACCCTCCACAACCTACCAGGACAAAGGAAAGACCTATCCCAATGAACGTTCCCATGAACTTCCGCATGGTTTCGACTCCTTTCCTAAGACGATGTAGCAGGGTGTACGCTAAGAATTACGCCGATTCCACGGGGTTGTGACACAGCGGCCCCAACTGGGGAATCCTGTGTCGGCCTGTAGGGGCGACCCGGTGGGGGCCTTTAGCACAGCACCGTCGGCCTTGAAGAGCTGGCGATACGCCTGTCCTTTCGAGCCGCAGACGAGATCAACAACTGTCATTTCGAGCCGATACTACAACTGTCATTTCGAGCCGCAGGCGAGAAATCTTAAGTTTCACTTCCCACCCGTTCTGAGGGGAAGGGGTGGGGCTGCCAATCTCACGATACTAGAGGCAGTTAACTAAGCAAGCCTGCCTTGCTCGCCTCCTATCCCGACCTTTCCCTCGATTCGGGAGGTGCTAGCGCACGGCGATGCAGCGGCCAGCGAGATAGACGATCACGGGAACGGTGCTGGCCGCAAAGGCGCCGTCCGCGAGGTACCCCTCTCCCAAATAGGGAGAAGGGCGAGGGAGTGGGGGCCTTGAGGGCGAGGGAGTCGGCCTTGAAGGGGAAGGGAGTGGGGCGCAAAGCCTCTAGAGGTAAAATATATCCCACGTTGTTCGATAACACACGCGAATATAAGGATAGCTAAGATGATTATTGTGATGAAAAAAGGCGCCACACAGGAAGACGTTCACAGCGTAGAGGAGCGCATTCGGGAGTGGGGCTATAGCGCGCATACAATTTATGGAGCCGAACGCACCGTTGTTGGGGCTGTGGGCGTGCCAGAAGCCGATAAAGCGCGCTACATGGAATCCTTAGAGGCGATGCCCTGCGTCGAAAAAGTCATTGCGATTCTACGTCCGTACAAATTCGCCAGCCGAGAATATCATCCTGAAGGCACCGTGGTAGATGTGAACGGGATACCGGTCGGTGGAAAACAGGTGGTTATTATGGCCGGCCCTTGTACTGTGGAGACCTATGAGCAGACATGGGAATCGGCCGTTGCCTGTCACGCGGCCGGCGCCACCATCCTAAGAGGCGGTGCCTACAAGCCCTCCACCTCGCCCTACTCTTTCCAAGGGCATGGAGAGGAGGGTCTAAAGATACTTCGGGATGTGGCCGATAAACTCGGCATGCGGGTGGTTACCGAGGTGATGGACCCGCGCAACGTGGAGTTGGTGTGCCGTTATGCCGATATTCTTCAGATCGGCACGCGCAATATGCAGAACTACGATCTCCTTCGGGAGGTAGGCCGCGTGCGAACGCCTGTGCTGCTAAAACGCGGCATGTGGGCGCGCATTGAGGAGTGGATGCAGGCGGCGGAGTACATTCTTGTGGGGGGTAACCCCAATGTCATTCTTTGTGAGCGCGGCATTCGCACCTTTGAAACCCATACCCGCAACACCCTCGACCTTTCGGCGGTGCCCGCCGTAAAAGAGCTTTCGCACCTCCCCATCATCGTCGATCCGAGTCAGGGAACCGGCAAACGCAGCCTGGTAGAAGCGATGTCGAAAGCGGCCATCGCGGCAGGCGCCGATGGACTGCTTATCGAGGTACATCCTCATCCCGATCAGGCTATTAAAGATGGCGCTCAATCCCTCACCTGCGAAGGTTTTTGCAACCTTATGCGCAACCTTCGACCGGTGGTGGAAGCGGTAGGCCGCACGCTTTAGGCAGAATCAGTTCGTAGAAGCCATCGCTCGCCGGCGAAAGAGGCGTCTTAAAACGTTTACCTCCTCCATGCGAAGCCAAAGCGCCATGGCCAAATAGACCGTTGTGGAGAGCACTAAACAGGCCGTAACGATGACAAAAGCCTCGAAGGTTACATGAGGGCGATAGTCGGGGTTTATGGCGAGAGCCTGACGTTGCCGCTGCATGAAGAACCACTGCAAGCCGTTGCGCAGTCCCCAACAAACGATGCCGGCAACGCCGGAGGCCAACACGGTTCGCAGTACCGACTGCATCAGCCTGCCCCCGTTGATGCCACGCAACTTTATGCGCAGCATGTAGACCAGAGCAAGCATGTCCAAGATGGCGGTTATCGAGATGGTGAGAGCAATATGGGCCACAGCATGCGTTTGATCGTGACGGTCGGCAAGTTTGAAGAAGGCCAAATTCAGCCCCACCAACACGAAGGTCACAAGCGTTCCTATGACGACGGGCGTTTTGGTGTCTTGCACGGCATAGAACCCCCGAGCGGCCACGCTGATGGCGCACCAGGCAAAAGTGCCGATGGCAAAACAGCGGAGAACCGCGGCGGCGATAAGGGCATCTTCATAGCTATACTTGCCCGTTTGCAGCAAGAACTGGATGATGGGCAGCGCCAGCACATAAAGCAGGATGGAGGCCGGAACGCTCATAAAGAGAATGGCGCGAAGTCCGAAATTGACGCTCGCCCTCAAGGCTGCCATCTCTTTGCGTGCCGCCTGCGCCGCCATCACCGGAAAGATAGCAATGCCTGCAGCCTGACCAAACAGGGCGATAGGCACATGCATCAACTTATTGGCGTTCATAAGGGCGGATTGTGCCCCGTTACCGAGGTCTGAGGCAAACATCTTCCCGATGATCGTGGAGACCTGGGGCAATGCCAGCCCTAAAATGACCGGCAACATCAGCTTGAAAACCTGAACAACGCCGGGGTGGCGCAGATGCTTGAGCAGATTTTTGGTGACAAGATAGCCACCGGTGGCCCGCACAAAAATCCACTGCAACACGAAATTCCCGAAGAAGGCGCCCCCCACCGCTCCCCAACAAAGTCCCGCTACCCCGTAGTGTTTGGTAAGAAAAAGCCCCCCAAAAATGATCCCGACATTATAGAGGATGGGGCCGAGAATCTGCCCGCTAAAGATGTTGCGCGCGGTGAGGGTGCCCATCATCAGGCCACCGAGAAAGAAGCAGAGCTGGGCTGGCAAGAGAATACGGGTAAGACGCACGGTATCTTCTACTTTGTGCGGGATGTGCGCAAAGCCGGGGTTTGTGATCAGCACAAGCGTCGGGGCGAAAATCTCGCCCAACACAATAAGCGCCCCGATAAAAACCGTCATCACAAACAGGACAACACTGAAGATGCGCCAGGCCTCACGCTCCCTGCCGGTATGGATGTACTCGCTGAAGACGGGGATAAAGGCGCTTGAAATAGCTCCTCCTGCAATGAGAAAAAAGATGAGATCGGGTATGGTGAAAGAGCCGTTGTAGATG
>NZ_DATGKU010000146.1:0-13316 GCF_035294505.1 Chthonomonas sp.
CCAACAGGCTATCGAACTCTACCGCCATATGTATGCGCTCGTCATAAAAGGCCCCTCCGCCTATGTCACCGCTCAAGGGCAAATCACCACCCTCCCGGCCTATCTTGTGCCTCACGAAGAGTGGGAAGCCTGGAAACGCGCCCATGGAGGGCGTGATGCCTACCCCATTCCCACCGTTGATAGTAGCTACCACGGGAGGTAAATAAAAAGACCTTGAGTTATTTCAAAGCTGACAGTCTTTGAAACAACCCTGGGAGAGAAGGCTCGGCCTTCTCTCCTCTTTTGATCGCCTCGTGGAGGATCGCTTGCATAAGGGGATATCACATGGATTTTCTACAGACAAGGGTATACTAAAATCGAAGTTAGGAGGTGACAGATGGCAAAAACGTTGCATGAGGGTGACCGCGTGCGGATAGTAGACCGCGAGGTGACCCCAGAGGATGTGAAATCGGGGCTTTTCTACAACCACTTCCGCGGGCTGGTGGGCACCATTCAGAAAATCTACGATGAGAAAGAGGCTGCAGTCGTTATCGAGGTGGAGAGCATGCCGGAAACCATCGCCAAACGCCACCTCGAGACGGAAGAGCGGATGCGAAATAAGTGGCTCGATGGCTTGTCGGAAGAAGCACGCAACCGACTCACGCCGCAAGAGCGTGCCTTTACCTTGCGCTACGTGGTATTGGTAGCGTTGAAGGACCTGCTTCCCTACTCAGAGCCAAAGGCGCCGGCGCACGCGGCTAAAACGCCTACGGCCAAGCGACCCGAAGTGGCGCCGGTTGAAGCGCCACCGCGTAAGACAAGCGAACAGCTTGATGCCGCCGAAGAGGCCGAACTCGCGAAACGCCGCCGTAACTAAACCCAGAAAGGAGATGGGGTATGGAGGAAGAGAAGCAAAACCAAGAGAACGCCGGCGATGCGCCCGAGCTTGATGCGGCCTTGGCCGATGTACTCCATGGATTTCTACAGTACTTGCGGCTTGCCAAAAACGCCGCCGCACACACCGTTCGGGCCTACCGAGCCGACATCGAACAGTTTTTAGGCTATGTGGCCACTCACCCCGAACTCGGTGCCCTCCATCTCGTAGAAAGAAACCATGTGCGTGCCTTCCTCGCCGATCTGCAGGAGGGTGAGTATAAACGCTCCTCTTTAGCCCGCAAATTGGCCTCTCTACGAGCCTTTTGTCGTTGGGCGCTTCGTCAAGGTTATCTGCAGGCAGACCCAACCATTGGGGTGCTGCCCATTAAACAGGAGGAGCGCCTGCCGCGCTTCCTGCGCCTGCGCGAGGTGGAAGCCCTGCTAAATGCCCCCGACATCTCCACCCCCGAAGGCCAGCGTGATAAGGCCCTGATGGAGCTGCTCTACGCCTCCGGCATTCGTGCCGGCGAAGCGCACTCGCTTGACCTCGAAGATCTCGACCTGGCTAATGAACAAATCCGTATAAGGCAAGGCAAGGGAGGTAAAGACCGTATGGCGTTCCTTGGACGTGCTGCCGTTGAGGCCCTTCAGCTCTATCTTGCCGATGGTCGCCCACGCCTTGCTGCCGCCAATACCGGCACGCCCGACCCTGCCGTGTTCTTGAATCGGTTCGGGAAAAGACTTTCGGACAGGGGCATTCGACGTATCTTCGACCGCTATTGTCTTGCCGCCTCTCAGCGCCTAAAAGTCACCCCACACACCCTACGACATAGCTTTGCGACTCACCTGCTTGAAAACGGTGCCGACCTCCGTGCCGTCCAAGAGCTTTTAGGCCACGCGCATCTCATCACCACGCAGGTTTATACCCATGTAACCACAGAACAGATGAAAGCCGTGTATGAGCGCACCCATCCGCGTGCTGAAGAGGATTAGAAGCCGTTAGAGGAAAAGACCGGTAAGGCGCCCCCCACAAATCCGCCCCCCTACTCGTTAGGGCATCCTCGAAGGTGCCCCTCCTCTCGCTCGGGCATTTTCCTGGTACATTCGCCTATTTGAACAGAAAGTCCTCGACCGGCAGGTCACGAGGAAAGGCAGCAGCGTAGCGGGAGAAGTTTTCCCGAAAGCGTCGGACGAGCGCTCGCGCCATCTCCTCGTAGGCCTCTTTCGAGGGCCAGGCGCGCTGAGGAAGCAATAGATGTGTTGGAACCCGTGGCGCCTGTAGGGGAACCGATAGACCGAAGAAAGGCTCGGTTTGATATTCCACACCGCCCAGCGCACCATCCAAGGCCGCCTCGATGAGCGCCTGGGTGTACTCCAGCGGAATCCGTTTGCCTACTCCGTAGGGCCCCCCTATCCAACCGGTGTTTACCAGCCAAACGGTAGCCGCATGGCTCGTAAGCTTTTCTCGAAACATGGTAAGGTAGCGCAGGGGAGAGAGGGGGAGGAAAGGCTCCGCAAAGCAGGTGCTAAAAACCGCCTCCGGCTCTTTGCCTAACCCTCGTTCGGTTCCGGCCACCTTAGCGGTGTATCCGTTGAGAAAGTGGTAGCATGCCTGCCCTAGGCTCAACCGGCTAATGGGCGGCAGAACGCCGAAAGCGTCGGCAGTAAGGAAAAAGATGTTTTTAGGATGGTCGCCTTTACCACAGGTCACGGCATGTGGGATGAACTCGATGGGGTAGGCAGCACGGGTGTTTTCGGTGTAGCGATCGCTGTTATAGTCAGGTCGGCGCGTATCTTTCTCCAGCTCCACGTTCTCCAACACGGCGCCGAAGCGAATAGCCTCCCAAATGTGAGGTTCGCTGGCGCGGCTGAGATGGATACACTTGGCGTAGCAGCCGCCTTCGATATTGAAGACGCCCTCATCCGACCAGCCGTGCTCATCGTCACCGATGAGGGGCCGTTCGCCTAAAGCCGACAGCGTGGTTTTGCCGGTGCCGCTCAGCCCGAAGAACAGGGCAGACCCACCGTTGCCGGTATTGGCCGCGCAGTGCATAGGAAACACTCCCTTTTGAGGGAGCAGATAGTTCATGATGGTGAAGACCGCTTTTTTGATCTCGCCGGCATAAGCTGTGCCGCCGATGAGAACGAGGCGTTGGCCGAAGTGGATAGCGATGAAGGTTTCGCTTCGTGTGCCATCCTCTTCGGGCACGGCAAAGCAATCGGGGGCGCAAAGAATCGTGAATGGATCGTCCCATTGAACGAGATAAGACGGCTCGGAGCGGAGCAGCAGCTGGCGGATAAAGAGGCTTTGCCAGGCGTGCGTTGTCACTACAAAGAGCGGCAGAGCATAGCGCGCATCCGCCCCCGCCCAGAGGTTTTGGGAATAGACCGGCCGCGATTGCAGATGCGTTATCATGCGATTCAGCAAGCGATTGAAACTTTCCTCGGAGAGGGGGTGGTTAACCGGCCCCCATTCGATCTCCGATGCGACTGAAGGCTCATGCACTATATATTTATCTTGGGGAGAGCGGCCGGTGAAGCGCCCTGTGTAGACGACCAGGGCGCCATTTTCGGCAAGGAATCCCTCTTGGTGTCGAATAGCCTCTTCCACCAGCGCGGCGGCCAGCAAATTATGAAAGCTTTGTAGGCCTGAAAGAATGCTCAGGCCTTGAGTTTTTGGCATTTGAGACGTCCTCCGTTGCACGTCTGCGTGCCCTCTATGCGTCGGTGGCATTAAAGGGTGAGCGCCATTGCTCTTTTGATTATCGTCTGTACAACCTCTCTTTTATACGTTTAAAAATGCCGCAAATAGCCCCCTTTGCGGCACTTGTAGGCCCAAGCTTCCTCTCTTCTCGATCTCAAAGAGACGGGAGGGGCAACTATTCCGCTTCGGCCTCTTCTATATCGGCAGCACCGATTACAGGGACGGCGGAGGCGGCGGCGCGGATTTTGTTTTCGATCTCATCCAGTATCTCCTCGTGCTCTTCGAGGAACTGCCGTGCGTTCTCGCGCCCCTGCCCCAAGCGAACATCGCCATAGGAGAAGTAGGAGCCGCTTTTTTGCACCAGCCCCAGCTCCACGCCCATATCGAGCACACCACCCGCTCGGCTAATGCCGCGCCCGAAGAGAATATCGAACTCGGCTTGGCGGAACGGCGGAGCCACCTTGTTCTTTACCACCTTCACCTTCACTCGCGCCCCAACCGGATCGGCCCCATTTTTAACGGTCTCGGTGCGCCGCACTTCGAGTCGCACGGAGGCGTAATATTTTAGGGCCAGCCCACCGCTTGTGGTTTCGGGGTTGCCGAACATAACCCCTATCTTTTGGCGGATTTGGTTGATGAAGATGGCTGCCGTGTTGGTGCGACTAATGGTGCCTGCCACCTTACGAAGCGCCTGCGACATAAGGCGTGCGTGCACCCCCACGTGCGATTCGCCCATATCCCCCTCCAACTCCGCTTTGGGCACAAGGGCGGCCACCGAGTCGAGCACGCAGACATCTATGGCGCTGGAGCGAATAAGCGCATCCATAATGTCGAGCGCTTCCTCGCCTGTGGTCGGCTGGGAGATAAAGAGGTTATCCACATCCACGCCGATTTTGCGGGCATATTCGGGGTCAATGGCGTGCTCCACATCAATGTAGGCACAGATGCCCCCTTTCTTTTGTGCCTGGGCAATGCATTGCAAGGCGATGGTCGTTTTTCCCGACGATTCGGTTCCATAGATTTCGGTGATGCGACCTCGTGGAATGCCGCCCACGCCCAAAGCGAGATCGAGGGCGATAGAACCGGTGGGAATAGCATCCACATTCAGGCGTGACGCCTGGCCTAAACGCACAACACTCCCTTTTCCAAACTGCTTTTCGATGCCTGCAAGCGCCGATTCCAGCGCCTTAAGCTTTCGCGGGTCTACCTTTTCAAAGGTCTCTTCGGTTGACACGGTTTTCTCCTCATAGGCTCTTTGCGGAGTGCTGCAGAAGGCACTCGGCAAGAGGGG
The DNA here is from genome assembly GCF_035294505.1 of Chthonomonas sp. Classification (NCBI taxonomy): domain Bacteria; kingdom Bacillati; phylum Armatimonadota; class Chthonomonadia; order Chthonomonadales; family Chthonomonadaceae; genus Chthonomonas; species Chthonomonas sp. The sequence continues at coordinate 4,851 of NZ_DATGKU010000146.1, forward strand.
TGTAGATGGGTCCGTCAGGACGTAGTTCACTGCGCACAAGTGTACATGATTCTACCATAAAAGGGGGGATTTGGTCGAGTCGTTGCCATGAACGTTGAAGCAGGGCCTGCACGGCTTCGGCCGCATTCGGGTTTTTAATACGTGCCAGAGTAAGATGAGCACGGAAGGGGCGGTTTTCAGGCGCAATACCAAGCTCAAGCCCACGAAAAGCCCTATCGAGCGCATGTGCCAACGTGGCCATTTCGGCCAAACCCATTCGAGCACCCAACACCAATGTATGTGGGTGTCGGGAGTTAGGCAACAGCTCAAGGTTGCCTAACGCGGCGGAAAATATGGGTTGTTCCGTGCAAACACGGGTTGCCGCCTCGATCAACCTTGGAACGACCGGCTCGGCGATCTCCCCTAAAAAACGCACCGTAAAATGAAACTGCTCCTGTCGTGTCCAACGCACACCAGAGTCCGATACGGCGTCTTGTAGCTCTTTTTGGAAGGCGCCGATTGCATTGCGAATAGAGGGAGGAGGAAAGAGGGCAAAAAAGAGGCGCATGGGTTGTTTACTGGGTTGGTTTCTCTTTAGCGCGGCTCTTGTAAAACGCGAGCATCTCCTCATAAGAGAAGGTCTGTGGGTCTTTCGGCTCACAAAAGAACGGTTGGGCGCTATCTATGGCTTGCAGAGGCTCCGAGATAGGTTCCACGCGAGAACAAAAATGCCCTTCTCGTGCCTCTAGTTCGGCAAGGGCGGAGTAGAGCAGACCTAACAGACACCTATAAATCATAATAACGGGTTGGTTGGATTTGTCGTTTGTGTCTATTTGGTAGTTGTAATACACCCGCAGCAGCAGATGCGCCAGAGGGGCGTAGTTTCTCCACACCTCGATACGTTCTAGGGGGTGGATATCCAGCAACCTATAGAGATAGTCCTCCGGTAGAAGTTGCATGATCAAGGGCCATTGCTGCTCCGGCTCCAAATCTTCTGTTTCGATGAGCGCTTCCGACAGAGGTTGTATGTACTCCTCATAGTACTTCTGCTCTGTTGGAGTTGGCGGGCGTTGAGGCGGCATATTCTACTCACTCCTACCGGCAGGCGATTCCACGGGCTGTTCGCTGCTCTCCACCTGCCGCAACGACTGCAAGAACTCGTTAAAGATGGCGGCTACGCGCCCTGTCTCTGCATCGCCCGAATGGGCGTATACGCGATAGCGCAGGCGCAAGGGGCGACGGGGTGCAATGACGAGCGGCTCCTCCTGAAAAAGCCCAAAGTTCGGCGAAACCGGGCCGTAGTCCCGTGTGAACCAGGGTGTAGGGTAGGCAGGATTGTCGGGATGATCGAAAAGCGCGATGCCGCACTGCAGGCGCCCTATTTTGCCGGAACCATCAATCCAGGGAGAGCGTTGGCCATAGGTTCCTTTTTCGTTGCGCTGGCCAGAGGCGTTCACCAGCGTTCCTCCCGACTTTACCGTAAGCCCTTCCGCCAGGCGCACATAGGGAATACCGGCCTCATTTGTCGGCTCCAGGCTAACCGGTGCGTTGTTTGGTGCTCGCAGCACGATCTCAAAGTCGAATAGGCGTGCATCGGGTGGGGTATCGTGGAAAGCGAATGTGCGGGTATCTGTGAGAACGACATCGCCGGTGGGGCTTATCCAATCGCATTTTTCGGTGAAGCTGCCAAGCTCCCCCCCGCTAACAACTTTCTCAAAGCTGCGATGGACGATGCGCCCACTATTATGGCGCTCCTGCCAAAAATCGAGACCGTTTACCCGACCATGCCCTACCCAAAACCCATGATGATGGCGATGATCTACGGGAGCGTCGGCCACCAAGGAGAGACCATTGGCTGCTCGTATGGGGTAGAGATAGGGCTTCCACAAGTTACTTCCGAAATTGTAACGTGCAAACTCCTGCTCACCAATGCGAATAACGAGCTGCGCTCCCTCCTCAATAATCTCTACCATAACCTATTTCACTCCAAAGTCTGCCTACTACAATTTATTGTACCACACCCATGTCTAGAGCGGGCAGGCGTGCGCGTACCGAACGGTATAAAACCTCTCGCATTATCAAATGGGCAAGATTTTACAACGTACAACGGAAGGTCTTTAGGGCCGGTTGCGCGCACAGGGGGTAGGCACAAGGCCTATGCCCCTCCCTCATACAGCCCCACATCGGCCAGATGGGTGTAGGGTGCCCGCACCGGTCGGCAACTGCTCAAAGCCGACGGCGCTGCGCTCAAGACCGATACAGGGGTAGCCAGAAAATCTTGCGATTTTCTGGGGCAGGGCTCCCTCCCCCTCAGCGCCTTTCCCTCTATCGCCGCTAAAGCTGAATTTGGGTGCCGAGCAGTTTAAGGAAGGCCGCAATGAATTCGGGGTGCCCCGGCCATGCCGGTGAAGAGACGAGATTGCCATCCAAGATCGCCTTATCGGCGGGAATGTCTTGATAGTCACCACCGCAGTTGCGCACCTCCGGCCCCACGGCCGGGTAGGCCGTGCAACGTCGTCCCTTCAACACGCCGGCCGCCGCCAGAATCTGCAACCCGTGACAGATGGCCGCAATGGGTTTGTTCGTCTCGGCAAAATGGCGCACAATGTTAAGCACTTGTGGGTTAAGCCGCAAATACTCCGGTGCACGCCCACCGGGAACGAGCAGCGCATCGTAGTCGGCAGGGTTCACCTCATCGAACGTGGCGTTGAGCGTGAAATTGTGCCCTCGCTTTTCGCTGTAGGTTTGGTCGCCTTCAAAGTCATGCACGGCGGTGCGCACCGTTTCCCCTGCGCGTTTACCCGGGCAAACCGCATGAACCTGATGGCCTACTGCCAACAGCGCCTGAAAGGGCACCATCGCCTCATAGTCTTCCACGTAGTCGCCCACCAGCATAAGAATCTTTTTCGATGCCATGGTAACGCTCCTTTCGTACGGCAAATGGCTCTTTAAGAGCCTTTGGAGGAAACTGTTTCCAAAGGAATATCCACACGAATGCGATCGCGGAAGTTTTGGGGTGGTGGAGGCGGCGTGTAGCCTTCTGGCGGGTCTACCCAACGTCCATCGGCCTTAATGAGCGCGATCAGCTCCTCGACCCCTTTTTCTTGGGGAATGCCACTCTTCACCTCTTCGCGCCCGCGATAGAGCGATATTTTTCCTCCTGCTTTCCCCACATAGCCGTAGTCCGCATCGGCCATCTCACCCGGCCCGTTGACGATGCACCCCATAACGGCGATGTTTAGGCCGGCAAGATGGCCTGTCGCCGCCTTTACTTGGGCAAGCACGGTGGGCAGGTCGAACTTCGTGCGTCCGCACGAGGGGCAAGCGATGAACTCGGTTTTTGTGCGTCGCAGCCCCAGGGCCTGTAAAATCTCATAACAGACCGGTAGCTCGTTAATGGGGTCTTCGGCAAGAGAGACGCGAATGGTATCGCCAATGCCTTCTGCCAGCAGAGTGGCGATGCCTGCAGTGCTCTTAATGCGGGCATACTGTCCGTCGCCCGCCTCCGTTACACCGAGATGCAGGGGATAATCCATGCCCTCTTCGGCCATTCGGCGCACCATAAGGCGATTGGCCTGAACCATCACCTGCACGCGCGAGGCCTTCAGGGAAACCACGATGTCACGAAAATCGTGTCGCTCGCAGATGCGGATGTACTCTAAAGCCGACTCTACCATCCCCTCAGGTGTATCGCCATACATCACCATAAGGCGTTCGGAAAGGGAACCGTGGTTCACCCCGATCCGCATCGCCACACCTCGCTCTTTGCAGGCTCGGATCACCGGCAACAGCGCCTTCTCGATGGCCTCTAGCTCCTCTTCGATCTCCGATTGCGAGTACTCTTCCGTGCGCTGAACCCGCTTGCGGAATACAAACAGACCGGGGTTAATACGCACCTTATCTACATACTTGGCCACCTCTACGGCGATGTCGGTGCCTTGATGATGCACATCCGCCACCAACGGCACGTCCTGATAACGCCTTTTCAACTCCGCCTTGATCTCGGCCAGACATTTGGCTTCGGCAAGGTTAGGGGTTGTCACGCGCACGATTTCGGCTCCGGCCTTGTGCATGGCGATGATCTGGGCCACCGCCGCCGGCACATTGTGCGTCTCCTCCGTGATCATAGACTGCACGACTATGGGGTGATCGCCGCCAATATAGACATTGCCCACGCGAACGGCGCGTGTTTTACGACGTGGGTAACTTACTTCCGGCAGGTTCATGATGATCTCGTCTCTCCTTGAAAAAGGACACATCCCTCAATGGGCTGTCGCTGCTGTGCTAGTATAATAATTATACTGCCTAGCGGTGAGAGATGGTTCTTTCAAGATCGTTGTAACCGCTTTCGAGGCCAGATCAAGGCAGAGATGCAGGGGCGCAAAAAATTTTTCGGAATTTTTCTCCAAATTCGCCAAAATTCTTGTAACTTGGCACGAAAATTGCAGTATACATAAAATGGAGGGCCTTTGATAAAAACATACGTGCCGTGCTGCCGGAGAGAGCAATGTAAACGCGAAGGTTCCGGACTTCGCGTGCCCGCTCCGGCCTATCGGCAACTGCCCGAACACAGAACAGCCGGATGCAGTGCTTGCTCCGGCTGTTTTTGTTGCCGCGTTTCTCTCTTGAACTTTGCAAACAACCGTTTCGCATCGCACGTATGAATACCGAAGAACACAAAACTATTTTAAGAAAGAGCAAAGGAGATGCAAGCTAGCCACGGTTTTACGCTCATTCGAGAACAAAACATTCCCGAGATCAACAGCCTCGCAAGGCTTTATCGCCACGAAAAGACGGGCGCTCTGTTCCTTTCCCTCATCAACGACGATGAGAACAAAAGCTTTGGCATTACCTTCCGCACCCCCGTCTCCGATTCGACCGGCGTGGCCCATATTCTGGAGCACTCGGTGCTCTGCGGCTCCAGAAAGTACCCCGTTAAAGAGCCTTTTATTGAGCTGGCGAAAAGCTCGTTAAACACCTTTCTGAACGCCTTCACCTACCCGGATAAAACCTGCTATCCGGTGGCGAGTCAAAACCTACAGGATTTCTATAATCTCATTGACGTCTATCTGGATACGGTATTTCATCCTCGCTTGCTACGCCAAACCTTCGAGCAGGAAGGGTGGCATTACGAGCTGGAATCGAAAGAAGGAGAGCTTGTTTACCGTGGAGTGGTCTTTAACGAGATGAAGGGGGCCTACGCCTCGCCCGAAAACGCCCTTGCGGATGCCGTGCAGGCCTCCCTGTTTCCCGATACGATCTACCGCTTCGATTCCGGCGGAAATCCAGAGCACATCCCCGACCTCACCTACGAGCAGTTGCGTGCCTTTCATGCGCGCTACTACCACCCTTCCAACAGCCTTACGGTGATGTATGGGGACGATCCTCCTGAAGAGCGATTGCGCCTACTAAACGCCTACTTTTCCGAGTTTGAGCACCAAGAACCTGCGCCAGAGGTGCCGCTTCAGCCTCGCTTCTCGGCGCCAAGACGTGTGGTGGAGCACTATGCCGTTGGCCCGGAAACGGCGGACGAGCCGAACCGCTCCATGCTTACGGTGAACTGGCTGCTTACCGAGACCACCGATATGCCGACCGTGTTTGCGCTGATGATGCTTGATGAGGTTTTGCTCGGCACCACCGCCTCACCCCTCTACAAGGCATTAACCGATTCAGGGCTTGGCGAAGAGGTGATCGGTTGGATGGACCGCAATCTTCGCCAAGCGACTTTCTCGGTGGGTCTCAAGGGCATACGTTCGGAAGATGCCGACAAGGTAGAACAGCTGATTCTCTGCACTCTGGAACAGCTCGCCGATGAAGGCATAGACAAAGGAACTGTAGAAGCCGCGTTTAACACGGTGGAGTTTGCACTCCGCGAAAACAATACCGGCTCGTTTCCGCGCGGTCTGGCCATGATGTTGCGTGCGCTTACCGTGTGGCTCTACGGAGGCGACCCCATTGCGGCTCTTGCCTTCGAGCAACCGCTTGCCGAACTGCGTGCAAAGGTGGCAGAGGGCGGCTTCTTCGAGGGGCTTATCCGGCAGTATCTCCTCTCTAACCCGCACCGCACCACCGTGCTGCTTGAACCCGATCCGGAGCTTGACCGAAAACGCGAAGAGAAGGAGCGCGCTCGTCTACGCCATACATTAGCCCAAATGAGCGACGCCGAAAAAGAGCAGGTCATTGCCAACACGCAGCGGTTAAAAGAGTTTCAAACGACCCCCGATCCGCCTGAGGCGTTGGCTACCATTCCAACCCTCCACATTGAAGACCTCGAACGCCGAAACAAAGTGGTTCCTATGGAGGTGCTTGAGAGCCGTGGTGTTCCCGTGTTCTACCACGATCTCTTCACCAACGGGGTACTCTATTTCGACATCGGCTTCGACTTGCACACGTTGCCACAAGAGTTGCTTCCCTACCTCGGCCTCTTTGGGCGAGCCTTGTTAGAAACAGGCACCGAGAAGGAGGATTTTGTGCGCCTCACCCAGCGCATCGGCCAAAAGACAGGCGGCATCTACCAAACGCTGCTGCTCTCTTCCCGCCGAAACGACACACGCAGCGCGGCCTGGTTTATTTTGCGAGGGAAGGCCACACCGGCCAACGCATCAGAGCTGTTGGCCATTCTAACCGATGTGCTGCTTACCGCCCGTCTGGACGACAAGGAGCGTATTCTTCAGATGGCGCTTGAAGAGAAAGCGCAGCTGGAATCGCGGCTGGCTCCGGCCGGATCGGGATTCGTTGTGCGTCGCCTTCGTGCCCAGTTTTCCGAGGCGGATATGGTTTCGGAACTTGTTGGCGGTATTAGCTATCTCTTTTTCCTCCGCTGGCTGCTCTCCGTCATGGAGACGGAGTGGCAGACGATCCGCGAAAACTTCGAGCGTATTCGCTCGCTACTTCTTCAACGTGATGCCATGATAGCTAACGTTACCGTTGATGAAACCCACTGGCTACAGTTTCAGCCCCAACTTGAGGCGTTTTTGGCCGGCCTTCCCGAAGGAAGCAAAGAGAGGGCGCAGTGGAAGCCCGTCTTTACCCCTCACAATGAGGGCTTCACGATTCCTGGACAGGTTAACCATGTTGGAATGGCCTTCAACCTGTATGCCACAGGCTACGAGGAGCACGGCTCTGTGTTGCCCATTCAAAACTATCTCAACACAACCTATCTATGGGAGCGTATCCGCATGGAGGGTGGCGCCTATGGAGCGGGCTGTGGGCTTGACAGGCTATCGGGCGTCTTCGCTTTTTCGTCCTATCGCGATCCGAACCTGTTACAAACTCTCAACAATTTTGAGGGTGCTATCCGTTTCCTAAGAGAGGCCGAGATAAGCGAGATGGAGCGCGAGCGCGCCATTATCGGGGCCATCGGCGATCTCGACGCCTATCAGTTACCCGATGCAAAAGGCTACTCTTCCATGGTGCGTCAGTTGGTGGGAGTTACCGAAGAAGACCGTCAGCGTTTTCGTGAAGAGGTTCTCTCGACGACAGCGGCAGACTTCCGTCGGTTTGGTGAGGCTCTGGCAGAGGCCAGCCGCAACTCCGTGGTCGGAGTGGTAGGCCCTAAGGAGCGCATCGAGGCGGCCAATGCAGAAAAGTCGGGCCTTTTCGAGATCGTTCCCGTGCTTTGACGCCAAAAGGAAAGCTCCCCCAGAGTTTGTGACAAAAATTCTCTGGGGGAGTTGTGCTAAATGCAGGAAAATGGTCTCCGCAAGACGAACTTAGATTATATGGGAAGGGGAAGCAAAGCGCTGCTAGGCTCCTGTTTGTCGTTTCTTAGCGGCTTTCAAGCCTCCAAGACGGCCTATTGCCGCCATGTGGGCGCGGTCTTGAGCAACGCGCTGTCCCCCTTTACGCCCTATCTCGGCCATATGGGAGCGGTCTTCGGCTATCTTCTGGCCTCCTTTTTGGCCGGCTTTGGCATGACCTTCGGGATCGCCAAACCATCCGCGCCCGCGTGATTTTGAGGTAGAGGATGGAACGTCGCCGATGGTGTTCGGCGCGGCGATTTCGTTCATAGTGTCGGTAATCATGGTACTGCTCCTGATTAGGGTAAATGAGCGAGTGAGAGGCTGTAAACGCCTATGGCTTTCTGCCGGTGCCATAGACTTCCTCACTCAATAGAAATGACGTTTCTACAGGAGCATTCTGTTCGGCTCCTTGATTAAGGTACGATTAAGAAGAGAGGCCGAAAGAGGACAAAACGATGAAACGCTTGTGGGTTATCGCACCGGTGGGGGTACTGCTCGTAGCTTGGCTGGGAATTCGCTGCCTTAATGCCCATTGGGCTCCTGCTACGGATGAACTGCCCAACCTCAGCCAGTGGCCACCAGATGCGCAGACAGTGGCGCACCGATTGGCATCGGAGAAGGACATGGCAAAGAAGCGTGCTCTTTTTGCCAGCTTGCTTACCTCGCGATTTCGTGATAGGCCCGATGCCATTGCCATTCGCGTCTCTTGGACAAATCCCAACACCATTAAACTCTGCTGCCCGGC
>NZ_DATGKU010000147.1:0-26785 GCF_035294505.1 Chthonomonas sp.
GAATTTGGACCGATCGGCATCCCAATACCAAAGTGCGGGCGATTCGTAGGGTAGGCTCAGCTCCACGCGCTTGGTCTCACCCGGGCGCAACTCCACCCGCTTGAAGTCCACAAGCTGCTTGTTGGGCCGCTTAACGGGCGATTTGGGCGGTCGAACGTAGAGCTGTACCACCTCGGTGCCTGCCCGCTTGCCGGTGTTGGTAACGTCTACCGATACGGTGATGGAGCCTCCTGAGGTAAGACGCGGATGAGACACCTGGGCGTTGCCGATTTGGAAGGTGGTATAGCTGAGCCCGTAACCGAAGGGGTAGAGCGGCTCGCCTTCAAAGTACATGTAGGTGCGCTTGGTAATGTCGAAGTCGTGGAAGTCCGGCAGGTCTTCCACGCTTTTGTACCAGGTGGTGGCGAGCTTGCCGCTGGGGTTGTAGTTGCCGAAGAGTACGTCCGCAATGGCCGTGCCTTGGGCCTGGCCGGCAAAGATGGCTGCCACAATGGCCGGCAGGTTCTCCTGCTCCCAGGTAATCGCCACTGGGGCATTGGTGGAGAGCACGAGAATGGTTTTAGGGTTGGCCTGATAGACCGCCTGAATGAGTTCATGCTGCGCACCAGTGAGCCGAATATCGTCACGGTCGTGCCCCTCCCCATCTACCTCCTGGTTCACGCCGGCCACGACGATGGCCACATCGGCCTGACGTGCGGCTTCAACAGCCTCGTGGAACATAGCGTCGTTGCGAGGGCCGGTGATGGTGCAGCCCTGGTGGTAGGTAAGGGCGATGCCGTTTGGATTGTGGATTTCCGGCGGAGAAGGCGGGTTAAGCCGGTACCAAGCCACGTTCAGCAGGTAGCCATCGCCGCCCTTAAAAAGGAAGAAGAGCTTATGGCTGCCTGTAACCCCGTTGGTAGGCGCCTTAAGGCTAATCCAGTTTTGCCAGCCGCCGGTGTGTGGCACCTTGAGGGAGCAGAGCAGGGGGCCGTTGAGGCGGTCGAGATGAATCTCGATGGTGCCGCCTTGGGTGTCGCTGGCGACCCGAACCTCGATCTCGTTTTTGCCGGTGAAGTTGGTGGCGGGAAACTCCACCCAAGAGCCGTTTTTGATGAAGCCGATGTCGGTGCCACCCTGCTCGACCGAGGATTCGAGTTGAGGCCCTCCTTCAAGGCGAACGGCTTGATAGGCAAAAACCTCATCGAAATGGATGCCGATGCCGAGGGCTTGCGCGATGCCGCTGAGAGGAGAGATGCGGAGGAAGGGCGCGCCGCTGTAGCCGCCCAGGTGGGCGATCGCCGCCGTGGGCCCGATAACCGCCACCGATTTTAGGGCGGATTTGTCCAACGGAAGGATGCCGTCGTTTTTGAGAAGGACGATGGATTGACGGGCGGCTTCGAGGGCGAGGGCGCGATGCTTGGGAGAGTCCACCACGCTGAAAGGAATTTTGTTGTAGGGGCATTTCGGCTCGGGGTCGAGGTCGCCGAACAGAAAGCGGGCGGTGAGGAGTCGCGTGACGGCTTTATCGAGGTCGCTCTCATCGAGCAGGTGCTGGTCGAAGGCCTCGCCGAGATGGCGCGGATAGGTATCGCCGCAATCGAGATCGCAGCCGGCTTTGATGCCCATGGCGCAGGCCTCCGCCAGCGAAGAGGCGTAGTGATGGGGGTCGTAGATGTTGTAGATGGCGTCGCAGTCGGAGGTGACATAGCCTTTAAAGCCCCAGCGGTCGCGCAGAATGCCGGTGAGGAGGTTCTTGTCGGCACAGCAGGGAATGCCGTTGACCGCATTGTAGGCGCCCATCACGGAGAAAACCTTGCCATCCACCACGCAGGCGTAGAAGGGGCGAGCGTAGTACTCCCAGAAGCTGCGGGGGTCTACCGTTTCCGATACGGCGGTGCGATCGTTGTCGGTTTCGTTGGCGATGTAGTGTTTGGCGCAGGCCACAGTTTTGAGGTAGTTGGGGTCCTCGCCCTGCATGCCGCGAACCGCCTGCACCGCCATAACACTCATGAGATGGGGGTCTTCACCGAGGGTCTCCTCAATGCGCCCCCAGCGGGGGTCTTTAGCCGTGTTGACGGTTTGCGGGGAGTAGTAGGCCAGGCCAATGCCGTCGCGATTATGGTAGGCGCGGGCCTCATCGGAGACCGCCGTGTAGACTTGGTACTGCAGTTCGGGATTCCAGGTGTTGGCGAGGGCGAGCGGAAGGGGAAAAGAGGTAACGGGACCGCCCCGCACGAGGCCATGGAGGGCTTCGCCAGAGTAGTAGTTATAGGCCGGTAGGCCCAAGCGCGGGATGGCCGGCACGTTGTTGCCCACCTGGCTTATCTTCTCCTCCCGGGTCATCTGGGCCACCAGGGAGGCGGCCTGTTTTTGCGCCCACTCGAATCGCTCACGGCGGATGCCGTAAACGAGGTCTTTTTCCCTATCGCTCTGCGCGAAGGCGAGCAGGTCGCCGTCAGGAAGGCTAATGGTTGCGAGGAGGGTTGCGGCTCCCAATGTGAGGAAATCGCGTCGGTTCACCTTCAGGGAACGCTTTGTTTTGCTCATGGGTTGCTCCTTGAAACAGTTTGGAAGTATAGAGATTGGTTGCACACCCCGAAATTCTCTGTTTGGGCGTTCGATTCCTGCCTATTGGGAACCCGTTTTGATGAACAATGGTTTGGTATGCTTAAGTAATCGAGGGATGAGAGACGAGAGGAAAGAGCCAAAATTGGGCTAAAACCGTTTTATTCGGTCGTGGTATTGACAAATACCGAGCGTGAGGTAGGATAAAAGGGACACCTCGACCGCTTATGCGCCTAGGCGCTAGAAAGGAATTTGTAGTGTATAAAACGTTTCCCTCAGAGCTATTCCCCCTCCTTTGGCTGCTTCTTGTGCTGTGCTGCCCACTTGTGGCAAAGGCGGAAGGTCTGACGATCTCACAGGCGTTTACACTAAGTCCTGTGGGCCATTACGGGCGATCGATCGTGCATACGGATGCGCTTGAAGCCGAGATCGTGGCCGGCAAGGCGATAAAGCCGACTGCGGGTGAGACCGTCGCTTTGCCGGATGGCTCGGTGAAGGTTTGGCAGCAGGCCACGGTAGACGAGAAGGGCACTCTGTCCCAAAAAGAACTGCGAGGCGGCTATGCCGACCTTGTGGTGGAGTGCCAAAAACCTCAAATCGCCATTCTTTCGGCAACGGGAAACGCCATGGTCTATGTGAACGGCGTTCCTTTTCCAGGCGATCCTTACGAGAGCGGGATCGTTCATCTGCCGGTTGCGCTGCAACGCGGCAGAAACGACCTCCTCTTTCTTTGCACGAGCGACACGCTAAAGGTTCAACTTACGTCGCCTCGTTCCCCGGTGATGCTCGATCCCTCCGATGCCACCTTGCCCGATCTCCTCGTCGGGCACAAAGCCACGGTATGGGGCGCTTTGGTGTTGCAGAATGCGACCGAGCAGGAGCAAAAGGGCCTTCGGTTGGCCGTTGCTGTAGGGCGTGGAAAGGCCATGGAAACGATGGTGCCCACCCTATCGCCGTTGAGCGTACGCAAAGTGGGGTTTCGCATGGTGGCGTCGGCGTTTGCAAAGGAGGGCAATGTGCCGCTGAAAGTGACGTTGCTGGCAGACAATGGCCACACGGTGTTGGATAAAACATCGCTTTCTCTGCGGGTACGTCAGCCCCATCAAACCTATAAGGTCACCTTTCGCAGCGGCATTGACGGCAGCGTGCAGTACTATGCCGTGAACCCTGCCAACCCGCTGCCCGGGCAGAAAGCTTTGCCGGCGCTGGTGTTGACTTTACATGGGGCCGGGGTAGAGGCGATTGGCCAAGCGGATGCCTACGAGTCGAAACCGTGGGCGACGTTGGTGGCGCCCACGAACCGCCGCCCGTTCGGCTTTGATTGGGAGGATTGGGGACGGATGGATGCGCTGGAGGTGTTGGCCGATGCGGAGCGGGCGCTGCCGTACGATCCGGAGCGGGTCTATTTAACGGGACACTCCATGGGCGGGCACGGCACGTGGCAGATCGGCGCCTGGTTCCCGGAAAAGTTTGCCGCCATAGGGCCTTGTTCGGGATGGTGCAGCTTTTTTACCTACGTGCACCTGCCGCGCTATCCACAAGAAAACCCCATCGGCGCGATGCTGAACCGTGCCAACAACGTGAGCGACACGCTGTTGCTAGGCCATAACTACGCTCAGGAGGGCGTCTATATTCTGCACGGCGCGGATGATACGACGGTGCCGGTGACCGAGGCTCGAGATATGGCGAAGTACCTCTCTACATTTCACAAAGACTTCCGCTACCATGAGCAGCCGGGGGTGGGGCACTGGTGGGATATTTCGCCTGAGCCGGGGGCCGACTGCGAGGATTGGGCGCCTCTGTTCGACTTTTTTGCCCATCATGCGCTGCCACCGGTGGATGGGGTTCGACGCATCTCGTTTACTACCCTAAACCCGGGCATTTCGTCTCAGGATGAATGGCTGGCTATTGAGCAACAGCAGCACGCCTTAGAGCCTTCTTCCGTGCAGGTGTTGGTGAACCCCGGTCTGCGACAGTTTGTGGGGACGACCGACAACGTGGCATGCCTCTGCTTAGAGCTTGACCGGATTCTGCCTCCTGCCGCCGCGGTGACGGTGGAGTTGGACGGCCAGAAGATCGAACCGATTCCGTGGCCGTCGGGCGGCAAGCTTTTCCTGTATCGTTCCGCGGCCCGGTGGCGTGTTGGAGAGCCGCCGAAGCTTACCGACAAGAATCCTCTCCGCTACGGGCCTTTTAAGGAGGCGTTTGCCCACAACATGGTTTTCGTTTATGGCACACACGGAACGCCGGAAGAGAACGCTTTGCTTTATGCCAAAGCGCGTTTCGATGCGGAAACGTTTTGGTACCGCGGCAACGGCTCGGTGGATGTGGTGCCGGACACAGAGTTTCACCCCTCTGTCGATCCGAACCGCAGCGTGATTCTGTATGGGAACGCGCAGACCAATAGCGCCTGGCAGGCGCTTTTAGGGAACAGCCCTCTGCAGGTAACGGAGGGTGAGGTACGCATGGAAGGGCATGTCTGGAGAGGCGATGATCTGGCCTGTCTGTTTGTGCGTCCGCGTCCCGGCAGTGGGGTGGCCTCGGTGGCGGTTTTTGCCGCCACCGGACCCGTGGGCTTGCGGCTTTTGCAAAGACTGCCCGTTTTTCTTTCCGGGGTTGCTTGGCCGGATGCCACGGTGCTGAGCGCCCAGATGCTGACAGGGGGCTTGAAAGGGGTTTTGGCCGCGGGCTTTTTCGGTAACGACTGGGGCGTTGCCGATGGAGACTGGGCTTTCGGCGCTATGGAAGGCACAAAAGGCGTTATCGGGGAGAGGTGAATCGTAAAAAAGACGGCAGATTTTTCAGAGAAAGGAGAGATAGATGGCAAAACGTTTGGAAGGTAAGGTCGCCATTGTTACAGGGGCCTCATCGGGTATTGGAGAGGCCACCGCCTTGCGACTGGCGGCGGAGGGAGCGCGGGTAACGATCTCCGCCCGTCGTGTCGAGCGTTTGAACGCACTTGCCGAACGAATACGGGCCGAGGGGGGCGAGGCGCTTGTGAGTGTGACCGATGTGGCGGAGGCCGAACAGGTGTATGAGATGGTGCGTCGTACACGGGAGGCTTGGGGCCGTGTGGATATCTTGGTGAACAATGCCGGGGTCATGTTGTTGGGGCCGGTAGATGGAGCGGACATTCGCGATTGGCGGCGCATGCTCGACATCAACGTATGGGGGCTTATGGTGGCCACGCACGCGGTGCTACCGATTATGAAGGCGCAGGGAGGTGGGCACATTGTGAACGTCTCTTCGGTGGCCGGGAGACAGACCAGCGTGTATGCAGCCGTCTATTCCGCCACGAAGTTTGCCGTGTGCGCCTTTTCGGAAGGGTTGCGCAAGCAGGAGACGCGCAACCATATTCGCGTCACGGTGATCGAGCCTGGGGTGGTGGCGACGGAACTGACCGATCACATCACCCATGCGCCGACAAAGCAGGCCATTCGGGAGTGGATCGCCACCATGGAACCCCTGAAGAGCGAGGATATTGCGGAGGCCATTCTCTATGCGGTAACTCAGCCGCCGCATGTATCGGTGAACGAAATACTGGTTCGCCCTACCGAGCAGGATACCTAGGGCATTGACTTAACGCCCCCGACCAGCCTGATTCCTTCACCCCACTCCCCCTCAAGGCCCCCACCCCCCGCCCCTCAAGGCCGACGCCCTTCCCCTCCCCCATTGGGGAGAGGGGCACCTCGCGATGGGCAACTCAAGGCCGACGCCCTTCCCCTCAGCGGCCAGAAAGGTTGTCTTAACCGCCTCTTTCGCTGGCCGCTGCATCGCCGTGCGCTAGCACCTCCCGAATCGGGGGAAAGGATGGGATAGGGGGCGAGCAAAGTCGGCTCACTCCACGCATTGGCTCTAGAACGGTGAAGCCGGCATTCTACAACCCCACCCCCACCTCCTCAAAGCTTGGGGACAGTGAAACTCAAGATTTCTCGCCTTTGGCTCGAAATGACAGTTGTGGCATCGGCTCGAAATGACAGCCGTATCGCCGGCTCTTCAAGCCCCCACCCTCCGCCCCTCAAGGCCGACGCCCTTCCCCTCAAGGCCGACGCCCTCCCCCTCCCCCAATTTGGGGGAGGGGAGACCAATAAGTTTACCAGCGGTTTTCTTTGATAAGCTGTCTTTCGGAAACTAACCATACTAGCCCCCTTTCTCCATAATAGGGGGAAAGGATGGGATAGGGGGCGAGCAAGGTAGACTTGCTCCACGAATTGACTCTAGAACCAAGCAATTGGCAGTCTCTGCAGCTCCGACGCCCTTCTCCTCAGCGGCCTGAAGCGCTTCCTTCACCGCCTATCTTTCTGGCCGCTGCGTTGCTGTCTGCTAAGACCGCTGCGTTGCTGTCTGCAAGACGAAAGGCCGGGATAGGGGGCGAACAGAGTGAGCATGCTCGATAGAATTGCCTCTAGAACAGTAACCGTATTTTTACAGCCGTGTGCCCCAACTAAGCGTCTCCCTTGAGCAGAAAAAATTTTTCTAAACTGTTGACATACCCACACAGGGCGTGGTACACTCTAGAGAAAGCCAACTATTCCAACTGGAATAGTCAAGTTTAGGCGATCTGTTAGGGAGAAGAGAAAGATGGCGAAAGCCGATGTGGAAGCGATTAAAAAGGCAAAAGACGGTTTGGACGTTTGGGACGATATATTTCGCTACGCCAAACTCGGCTACGATGCGATCCCACCGGACGATCTGCAGCGATTTCGATGGTATGGCATCTATCCGCAAAAACCGAACGTTGGCCATTTCATGTTGCGCGTGAAGGTGCCCGGTGGAGATTTAAATGCCGAACAGCTCCGCGCCATTGCCTCCATCACACGCGATTTTGCTCATGGCTTCGCGGACGTAACAACACGCCAAAATTTTCAGTTTCACTGGCTGACCATCGAGAACCTACCTACCGTCTTTGAGCGCCTCCATGCCGTTGGGCTTACCACAAGCGGGGCATGTGGCGATATTACCCGTAACATCGCCGGATGCCCTGTGTCGGGTCTAGACCCCCAGGAGCTTTATGATACCCGTCCTCTCATTCGCGAGGTCACCAACTACTTTCTAGGCAACAAAGAGTTCTCCGATCTGCCCCGCAAGTACAAGATCGTTATATCGGGCTGTGCCATTCATTGTGCTCAGCCTCAGATCAACGATGTAGGCTTGCAGGCCGTGCGGCGCTTTCACAAAGGCAAGTCGGAGGTTGGTTTTCATCTGTATGTGGGCGGAGGGCTTTCCACACAACCGCATTTCGCCAAAAGGCTCGATGTCTTCATCAAGCCCGAGCAGGTGTTGGATGTCTGTATTGCCGTTACCAAAATCTTCCGTGATGATGGCTATCGGCAGCGACGCAACCACGCACGGTTGAAGTTTCTTGTGGCCGACTGGGGGCCAGAGCGGTTTCGAGAGGAGCTGATCAAACGCCTCGGATGGACTCCAGACCCGGCCGTGCCCGTGTTGGAACCTATTGGGCCGGTGCAGCAAGACCATTTGGGTGTTCATCGTCAGAAGCAGGCCGATCGCTATTGGGTAGGCACCTCCATTCTTACCGGCCGAGTTACCGATGCGCAGCTGTTTGCCGCAGCCGACATCGCCGAACGTTACTGCGAGGGCAATATTCGCACCACCAACCAACAGAACCTGCTCTTTCCAAACATCAAGCACAGCGACTTAAATGCCGCCATACAGGCCATTCAAGAGGCCGGTTTCTTGGTGAATGCCTCCGAGTTTCATAAGGGGGCGGTATGCTGCACGGGCAATGAGTTTTGCAATCTGGCCATTACGGAGACGAAATATCGCCTTAAGGAGATCATCTCCTATCTGGAGAGTCGCATGCTGTGGGATGAACCGATACGAATTCATCTTAACGGTTGCCCCAACTCCTGTGGGCAGCACCACATCGGCGACATCGGCTTGCAGGGATGTTTGGCGCGCCTGAACGATGGAACCCAGGTAGAGGCCTACGATGTGTGCCTTGGTGGCCGACTCGGGGGCGACGCGAAATTCGTTCGCCCTATCTCGCGCAAAGTGCCGGCAGATAAGGTGAAGTATGCCATTGAGAACCTTTTGGTGAGCTTCCGATGCACTCGAGAGGAGGGAGAGAGCTTTGGGCAATGGGTGGACAGACACACGAACGAGGAGTTAGCCGAGTTTTTGGGTCTGCACCTTTTAGCCCAAGATGACCCCACGTGGACTCCGCCGCCCCCGCGTGCTCATGCGCCTGTGGAAGTCGAATAGCCGTTGTAAGGTCTGTTCTCCAGGGCGAGCGTGCAAGTGAGGTCGCTCGCCCTTTTTGCTGTATTTCATGGCCTTCGCTCGCCGAGATAGAGCTTATCAACTTTCAGTTCTAGAGCCAATTCGCAGAGCAAGCCTACCTTGCTCGTCCCCTATCCCCTCCTTTCCCCCTATTAGGGAGAAAGGGGGCGGTCATGGTTGGTTTCCGAAGGGAAGGTTATCATAAAGAGACGGCCAATAAGCTTACTGGCCTCCCCTCTCCCCAATGGGGGGAGGGGAGTGGGCGTCGGCCTTGAGGGGCGGAGGGTGGGGGCTTGAAGAGCCGGCGATACGGCTGTCATTTCGAGCCGATGCCACAACTGTCATTTCGAGCCAAAGGCGAGAAATCTTAAGTTTCCATTCCCCTCAGTTCTGAGGGGGAAGGGGGTGGGACTGGAGCGGCTAGCGTTTCTAGAGGCAGTTTTGCAAAACAAGCCTACCTTGCTCGCCCCCTATCCCTTCCTTTCCCCCGATTCGGGAGGTGCTAGCGCACGGCGATGCAGCGGCCAGAGAAAGAGGCGGTTAAGACAACCTTTCTGGCCGCTGAGGGGAAGGGCGTCGGCCTTGAGTTGCCCACCGCGAGGTGCCCCTCTCCCCAATGGGGGGAGGGGAGTGGGGGTGGGGGCTGGAGAAGCAGACGGCAAAGCAGCGGCTAGAGAAAGAGACGTTTCGAGCTATGAAACAGGCCGCTAAGTGCTTCCTCCCTGTAGGAGTGAGGGGTCTGTGAGAGAGCGCCGATGGAGGCGGCCAGGAAGATTGGCTAAAGGTTTGCGAGGAACTAGCCGAAAATAGCAGGGTAATCCTAGGGGTCGAGGGGTTATGGAGGATCCCCGACTCGGAGGCTCTCTTCTATGAGGGAAGAGAGGAACTGATAAAGGTCACGGAGGTCCACAGATGGGCGAAGTTCCACCATCCGCGCTTTGGCGAGAGTTTAAAGAAGAAGGCAGCCAGGAGGCGCGGGAGGCTCTTATTCAGCGCTACGCGCACCTCGTAACGATTACGGCAGGGCGTCTTTTCGGCCCCTTGCCGGCAGGGATCGAGAAAGACGATCTCATTAGTGCCGGGGCGATTGGGCTCATTAAGGCGGTCGATCAGTTCGATCCCAATCGAGGCATCAAGTTTGAAACCTATGCGATCACCCTTATTCGAGGCGCCATTCTCGAAATGCTTCGCAGTGATGATTGGGTGCCTCGGCTGGTACGCGACCAGCAAAAGCAGCTCAAGCAGGCCTACATGCGTTTAGAGAGCCGCTTGGGGCGTCCGGCCACCGAAGAGGAGGTGGCCGAAGAGCTAGGCATCACTCTTGAGCAGCTCGATAAGTTGTTCACCAACATCGGCAGAACCACTCTTCTCTCCCTAGACGATCTGAGAATAGGCACCGAGCAGCAGCGTTTGGCCGATCTCCTGCCTGCCGAGGGGCCTAGCCCCCTCGAGGCGGTGACCATGCGGGAGCGCAAGCGTGTGCTCGCGGCCGCCGTGGAACGGTTACCGGAGCGGGAAAAGCTGGTGATGTCGCTCTACTACAAGGAGGGACTCACGTTCAAGGAGATCGGGATGGTGCTGTCGGTCTCCGAATCGCGTGCCTACCAGTTGCATGCGCAGGCTGTGACGCGGCTGCGAAGCTATCTAGAGCAAGAGGCTGAGCTTTTCACCTAGGATTCCGCCGTGTTTGCCGAGGTGGATAGTTTTCCGAGTGCGCCTAAGAGCTGCTCCGTGAGGGCCACTGTTTCGTCGAGATTTAGCGACCGACCAATCGTGTAGAAGGCCTCGAACTGCTGCTTGGGAAGCTGTAGCTGGATTTGATGGCGAATGGCGGCGACCCGTTTGCGATCGGAAGGGAGCAGCGGGGCGCCTATCTGTTGGCGAAGTGCCTCTGCTGCTCCCAACAGTTTTGTGGCCAGTTCGGCGCGTTTCCAGCTGATGGCGAGCCAAGCACAACTTTCAAAAGAGTAGGCCAAGCCCCGCTTATCTTGGAGAGCACGGCGAAGCTGTAGACTTTTTGCCTGATAGGTTCGCGCTTTGGCAGGTTGCCCTAAAGCAAGCAGCGTGTTGCTGAGGTTGTTGAGGAGAATGGCCTCAACATAGGGACTTTGTAGTTCGCGGGTTTTTTCAAGGGCTTCCTCGAAGATAAGCTGAGCGGTTTCATACTGGCCCCGGTCGTAAGCGATAAGCGCTAGGTTGTTGAGCGAATCGATCACCCCTTGGTGGTCACCGAGGGTGCGTTTGGTTTGCAGGCTCTGTTGCAGCAACGCTACCGCCTCTTCGTATCGTTCCTGCTCTTGGGCGATGAGAGCCATATTGTTGAGGGTAGTGGCGACCAACTGATGGTTTTCAAGGCGTTGCCAGAACTGGAGAGAAACGGTATAGGCGATTTGAGCTTCCTCTAACCTGCCTTGCTCGTAGGCCAAAGCTCCGAGCTGTCCATGAATTTCTGCTTGGGCGCGTAGGTCATCCATTTCGGTCGCTTTGATGAGGGCGATCTGGTAGAAAGAATCGGCCTCTGCGTAGTCGGCCTGGTGTTTGGCGAGTAGTCCAAGGCCAAGCAGAATGCGCAGTTGGATGAAGGGATCGGCATTCGGAGGGATTACGTCCAGTATCTGTTTAAGCCATCTGCGGCCTTCGGTAAAGGAGTTTGTCACCATCCAATAGTACCAGAGTGCTGCGCCGATATAGGCGGCAAGTTCGGCATTGTTTGCGATAGCCCACTCCAATGAGGCGCGAAAATTATCATGTTCGGCCTCTAAAGCAGCCTGTACGGTGAGGCGCTGTGGGCCGGCCAGCAACGGAACGTTCTCCCGTGCAAATTGGAAATAGTAGCGGGCATGGTGTGAGGAGAGATCGTGCATCTCTTGTGGGGATAGATACATTAAAGCGAACTCGCGCATGGTTTCGAGAAGAGTATAGCGCGTTTCATCTGCGGATACCCCACTTCCGGAGAGGAGTGAGCGCTCGGCCAGTTCATTGAGCATCGGTTCGGCGTCGAGGTTGTTCAAAACAGCAGCGCAGGCTCTTGCGGTGAAGCCCCCACGAAAAACGGATAGTTTCAGAAAGAACTGTTTTTGATCTTCGGAGAGAAGCTCCAAACTCCATGCTAATGCCGTTTGCAAGGTGCTATGGCGTACCGTTGGTGTGCGACGGCGCGTTACCAAAAGCTCCATGGGGTTTTCTAGTCGCTGGACAATCTGCTTCATGGAGAGTTGGGAACACCAGGATGCGGCCAGCTCTAAAGCGAGGGGAATGCCTTCAAGCCTTTGAACCGCGGTGTAAATTGGCAGCGCCGTTCGTGGGGTCAGCTGAAAATCCGGCTTGGTAGCTTGGGCCCGATCCACAAAAAGCTGGAAGCTAGGGTAGGATGCTAACTCTTCTGGGGATGGGTCGAACAGGGCTGTTGGGATGGGCAGCGGGCCGACGCTGTAGCGCTGTTCGCCCTCAAGCCCAATGGGTTGGCGAGACGTGACAAGACATTTGAGGAGAGGAAGCCGATCGAAAAGCTCATAAAGGAGGCGGCGAACCTGATCTGCATGTTCCTCAGGGACGAGAAGCTGTTCACAGTTGTCGAGTACGAGAAGGAAGGGATGTTCAGAATACTGTGAATAGAGGCTCTCTAAGGGGGGATGTTGCGGGGCGATAGGGAGGCGAAGGGTTTGAGCCAGCGTGAGTGGGAGCATAAAGGGATCGCGAATGTCTGTGAGAGGCACGTAGCCGACGGAGATGGAGTAGAGGGCATGGATATGGGATGCCGCTTCGATGGCTAGGCGTGTTTTTCCACAGCCGCCAGGCCCTAGCAGGGTGATAAGGCGAGGAGATGCCCGGTTGGGATTTAACACGGCTTCTAGGTGAGCCAACTCCTCTTCTCTGCCGAAGAAGCGATTAAGATAGGCGGGTACCAGATAAAGAGTCTTAGGGGAAGGAGGGCTTGCAGGAGACGGCGGCTGGAGCGGTTTTACAGGCGGTTTTGGCCTGGCGGATGAGGATGAGAGGGGGAGGAGCCTCAGTTCCTGGGCATGTGCGTTGTTAAGCATCGCTTGCGCGTGGTCGGCCAGTTTGTGGGCGGTTGCTGAGGGGGATTCTCCGAACTGTTCACGCCAGATGGAAGCCATGGTCTGATACTGTGTCAGGGCTTGTGACGGCAGCTTGGCGGCGATAAGCAGCCGCATGAGATTGAGATAGCCATTTTCGTTGAGGGGGTCTAATTGTACAATGCGATGAGCCGCAGCGCACGCATTTTGCAAATCGTTCCGTTGCGCATAAAGGTTAAGAAGACGATTGAGCGCACCCAAAACGGCTTCTGAGAGGTGCTCACGTTCAATAAAAATCCACTCTTCCTCGTAATCGGTCAATAGCTCGCCCTGGTAAAGCGCCACGGCTTGTTCTAGGAGGGTACAGGTGGTGTTTTCGTCGGGGGCACTTTGGGCTTGTTTCAGGAGATTTTGAAATTCTGCGACGTCGGTGCGAATGAGAGCAGGGTTGATCTGCAAGGTAAGACGACCACCGGCAGTTAGGAAGAGAGCTTCCGGCAGCAGGCCAGGAGGTTCCATTTGGCGACGTAAGGCTGCGATCGCTTGCCGCAGGCGTGGGCTTGCCTGGTCAAAATCCGCGTCGGGCCAGAGAAGGCTTGCCAAGTGCTCACGCGGATAGGCCCGATTCGGATGATAGGCGAGGTAGGCAAGGAGGGCGCCAACCTTGCGTGTGGTGAAACGCGAGATATGGAGTTCACCACAAGTTACCCGCAGTGGCCCTAGCATCTCGATATACCAGTATTGCTGCAACGCTATCTCCTTAAACCAGGGCCACCACGACATCGTGGGTGGCTCTAAGGCAGTATGGCCCTGTAGAGCATGTGACACTCTGCCTGGTCTCAAGCCTAGCAGCTCTTGCAGTTGCTGCGAGCTACGCAAACACGAGGGGAATACCTCCTGCCCCCGAACATGCCATGCACTCCACTAAAAGGGAACTGCCGAACACCCCTTGATACTTTGCCCAAAGGTTGATGCGGCCAACTCCATCACGAGGGTAAACTCCACCGGCGCGCAGGGCGATACAACCCTCACACTGCAGTATGCCACCGATGACTTCACAACTGACAAGTCTTGCTTGTGAGCCTTACTGTTTGCAAGACAACGCGCATGACAAGCCTCTTGTTGTATATTAGCACATTGCACGTCCTACTATGCTATGGCACCGCAGAGGGAGTTTCTCGGATGATTCGCACAACCCACATCCTTGCACTCCTTAACAACTTCTGCTAGCGTGAGAACATGGCCACGAGGCCCCTATATCCCCCTGCTACCAGGGACACGTTATGCGCATTTTCTCCCGAATAGGCTGTTGGCAACGCAGCGCAACCTGTTTCAGAACGATGGTGAAGAGGCTGAAGCCTTCTCTATCTATGCCAATGCGGAGTTATCTTCTTAAATTAGCACCAAGCGAGCACGGAAAGGCACTTTCGTATATTATAACACACAGCGCATTTGATGCGGTTGAACCCTACTGAGAGGAAGGTCAGGGGGTGGGGTAAGGCCTAAGTCTAGGGTGGGGTCGGTGATTTTTATGGCCGGAGGTGCTATTATAGCAAGAAGAGATGATGGAACCTAAAAGGGTTGTTAGTCATCGAATGGTTAAAACCGCGGTAAGTTATTATAGGGTGTTTGTCGGAGGAAGGGGAGATATGGAGACAGAAAAGGCGTCAGCACTGCCAAAGGAGACAGTAGAGGATCAGCATTTTAGCAAAAATGTGCATATGGATCATTGGCTGCGGCTTTTGGTTGTGGTGGCCACTATCCTATTGCTCATCGCTTTTGTTGCGGTGGTTGTGCGGCTATTAGGGGCGGTTAAACACACGCTGCTGCTTTTTGCTCTTGGCGGGTTGTTGGCCTACGCCATAGACCCTATTGTGGAATGGATTCGCCGGCGTTGGGCGATGTCACGCGGGGCGGCGGTCGGTGTGGTCTGCGGGGGCTTTGTGCTCTTGATGATGCTGGCGGTGGCGCTATTAGGCACAGCTTTGGTGCATCAGATCAATATCATCGTGCGAGACCACAATACCTATCAACAGGGCATGGCCGCGGATGCCACCAAAGAGCAGCGCGATCTAGCAGCTCAGACCTATGAAGCGAAGATACACGAAGAGATCGCGCGTTTCAACGGGTGGTTGGCCGCTCGCGGAGTGCATTACGATCTGCAGCAGGCTCTGAAACACCCCTTGCCGAAGAACAGCACATTGACCAACGGGCTTTTTGAACGGGTCATCAAGACCTTAGGGGATATCGGGCGGACGCTTTTTGAGGCCGCCATCGTGGGGCTAATAGCGATCTATCTGTTGGTCTATTGTCAGGAGATGCGCCGTCGTTTTACGATGGCGCTGCCCCCTCCGTTACGCTCCTATGCGGAGATATGGCAAGATGATGTGAACCATGTGCTAGGTGGCTTTGTACGAGGCCAGTTGGTGTTGGCGTTGATCATCGGCACTGCGGCGGGAATATTGTACTTGGCGCTAGGCATAAGGCTTTGGCTTCTGCTGGCGCTATTTGTAATGGTGGCCTCACTGATTCCGGTGATAGGCCCCTACATCGGTGCGGCGCCAGCGGTTCTGGCAGCGCTTATAACGCCGGAGAGCCACGGTCTCACGCCTATGATTCGCGTTATCGTTGTCATTGTGGTTCTGATCGTGATCAACGAGGTAGGTTCAAAGATCCTTTACCCGCGCTTGGTGGGGGCGGCGCTTGGGCTGCACGAGGTGCTGGTGTTGTTCCTAATACTGGGTGGATTAGAGGTAGCCGGCATTACCGGCATGTTCTTTGCGGCTCCGCTCACAGCCCTGATTGTGACCACATTGCCTCAGCTCTACAGGTTTTGGCAAGGACAGCCCCCCATCTCGTTAACGGGGAAGGCGCGGGCACATGCGGCGAAGTTGGAAATGGAACAGATGTGAAAGCAAAGGAGGTCTCCCTTGCGTCCATAATGCGGTGGGAGACCTCGATAGGGATTATCGCTTTTATCGGGTAGCGCGAGCGTCGAAGGAGATAAGCCCCAAGCGAGCTGCTCGGCGGAAGGCCTGTACGCGATTGTTCACCTGGAGTTTGTTGTAGATGTTGGCCAGATGAAAGTCTACGGTGCGTTTGCTTACAAAAAGCAGATCGGCCACCTCCTTGCTCGATTTTCCTTCGATGATCAGGGTGAGCACCTCCAGCTCGCGTCGAGTTAAGCGCGTGGTTTCAGGACAAGGGGTTTCATTTGTTTTGTGCATGTGGCAATGGCTCCTCAAAGACAAAAGTTTCAATGTTCCAAGGCGGGTTCGCCATGGGGCGACACCGGCAATCTTATCGTTCCACAAAGGGCACAAAACATGATGAAGAAGCGTCATTATCCTCGAAAATCCCGTAGTCCTACGGGGATAGAAGGCATGAAAGCCCAGGTGGGGCATTATGGGAACTAAATTCGCCTGTGAATTCGCTATAATATTGATCACGCAACTAGCCGCAGTAGAGAAAGAAGCAATATCAGAGTTTCAGTTAGCGTGCGTGTAATAAAAGGCGCACCTTAAGCTCGATGTGGCTTTGTGATAGCAACAGCAAAAAACCTTAAGGAGAGAGAAGTATGGACGATATCGATCTTGCTCACCGTCGCAAATACGTGGGTGTGGGCGGTGACGATGTACCCTCCCTTGGCGTGCTCGAGGGAGACATCCTGCGTCTGCTGTGGGATGCGGGTGAGCCTCAATCTTCGGTACAGGTGTACGAGGCTATGCACTTCGCCCGGCGCCGAGAGCAGCGCGAGATGCAGTCCCCCTCGACCATCGCGGTAACCCTTAGCCGTATGGTGGAGAAAGGGCTGTTGAAGGTGGAGCGACCGCGTCGGAGCGGTAAGGGGTATTACGGCCCCACGCGCTCACGCGCCGAGATCGTGCCGAAGGTGCTCGATGATGTGTGCCGACGCCTCACCGGCCACTCCCTCGGCTATGTGCTTGCCCACCTCGGTAAGCCCGGCTCCAGCGATATCGAGGACGTGATTTCCGCCTTGCGGAAGGCGCGCGACGAGTACGAGGCCTCTGGCCAGGAAGAGAAGAAGGTCGTCGAGCACGTGTAGGCGTCCTCAGCTTAAAGACGGCAAAGGCTCTGGGTAGTGCCCCAGAGCCTTTTTCTAATACCTACTTTTGGGAAACTGCCCCTTCGAGGGTGAAGTGCCCCAAGTTCGCATTAACGTTTTGATACTGCATCTGGTTTCCGAAGATATCGTGGTAGCTCATCTGAGTTGTTTTGCCCTTTGTAAAACGCATGACAGGCCACGTGACGTTGTTCTCTACAACGATAGGGTTTTTACCATCTCTGCCGATAAGAATCTGGGCTTGAAACCCCCCGGCATCGCCAAGTTGTACTCGGAAAAGATGGGGGGTGATTTCGGTGGTGATGGGCACGCTAATCCATTTCCGCCGGCCGGACCAAGGGCCGCCCTTAGCAAAAACCGCCTTCGCCAGCTGTTTTAGCGCGGCCTGTTGTTCCGAAGTGGCCCGGCTGTCGAGGTAGCCCACAGCGCTTTTAGGGCCGTCGCAGCCTCCAAAGCTAAGCCCATCGAGCACGATAGGGCCGTAATGGGCGTGATCGAGCCGATAGACGAACAAGGCATTGCAGCTGCCGTGGGAGGGTGGCTGCCCGAAGTTGCAGGGGCAGGGAACATTGCACGTACAGGATTCAAGCAGTTGGCCTTCCGCCTGCCACGTTTGAGCGTTCGTAAGCTGCTCCTTCGGAGCGGCTGTCTGCGGTACAGGTTGGGCTGTAACGAAGTAGAGAAGGCCGAGCGTGCCCATGCCGGTTAAGGTGGTTCGGATAAATGCCGTTTTGATCATAATATTCTCCGTGGAACTCGCTTTTGTTTAGCAAGGAGGTAGGGTACAGTATAAGATCGAAACTGCAAAAGGTCAAGCCCTTTGACTCCAAAGGGCTTATCCCAAGACCATCTGAAGCCGAGATAATAGGCTGCTTTGGAGGCCGGTAACCACCGGTAGCCGGCTAAGCCCTTCTTATGCTTTTCCTTCTAGGAGGAAGTGTACCTCTAACAAAGGGTTTCGCGATCAACGGGGAACGCAAAGACGAAAAGTTCGGCCTTGTGATCTACGTATGAATAGAGGGCGTTGCCCCGCCGCTTTGCCTGAAGAGGTGAGCGTTATCTCGTGTGGTTAGCAGATTCGGTGGGACTAGAGAGAGAAGTCATTGGAAATCGAGCCAACATCCCAACAGGTAGAATCGCCTCCGACACCCACTTCGGCGGCTAAGGCAGAGCGTGTGGCCCGCTTAGAGGCCATACCGTGGGTAACCTACGCACTCTTGGTGGTCATCATTGCTGTTTACATTGCTATGTTGGTAGTTGGGCATGGCAATGTAGACCGCGTGGCGCTTCTTTTTGGCGACAAAGAAAACGATCTCATTCGCCAGGGGCAGTGGTGGCGATTAGTAACGGCTATTTTTTTGCATGGCAGTTGGGTTCACATTGGAGTAAACGGTTTCTCTCTCTATTGGCTAGGCAATCAGATGGAGCGTCTGTATGGGCGGAGGCGATTCTTTGTGCTGTTTATTTTCAGCGGGATTTGCGGCAACCTCCTCAGCTTCTTGAAGCAGCCAGCACCGTCGTTGGGGGCATCGGGAGCCCTGTTCGGACTGATCGGCGCCGGCATTGTGTTTCCTATCCGCTACCCGAAACTTATTTCGCCTAAGGCCCGCAAAACGATTCTCACGCAGCTTATTTGGATTACCGTTCTCAACTTGGCGCTTAGTTTAGCCCCAGGCATAGACCTTTGGGCGCACGTGGGTGGGTTGATAGGGGGAGGATTTTTGGCCCTCTTTCTCATGCCGGCTCTGCTGGACCCGCGACCGGTTAACCTTTGGCGCGAGCGAGCGCTCTCTGTGATCGCGTTGGGGATGGTAATGCTCTGTTTGCTCAGCGCCGGGTTAGAGTGGAGTGTGGCCTCGAAGCTGTCTCGGCAGGAGATACTTATGACCTACGCCCCATCCTCTCAAAACCCCTGGTGGAGTTTTAAGGTGCCCAGAGGTTGGCGGCCGATCGCGCTGCCACAGGGCACCGGAGTTGTTTTGGTATCCCCCCAAGGCGAGCAGCTAACGGTGGCCGAGAGGATAGGGGCTTCGCCCGTTCAGGATTTCATCGCTTTATGGCCACGGGGAGTGCAGCCGCAAAGGGGGCAGGTTGCCGGAAAGCCGGCTTGGTTCGCACAGCTGCAGTCGGGTAATACCCATTTCGATGTTTGCGTGGTGCAGCCCTATACAACCGCGTTTGTGCGCTTGGTGCTTGCGGCTCCTAGTACGATGGCCTCCAAAGCTCAAAGCGACTTCCTGCAAATTCTTCATACGGTGGAGTTTCACCATCAGCCCTGAATGCAGGGTAACAAACCGTGTTGCTACGGAATGCCCTTAGAAGAGGTTTTGCAATAGGGGAGTTGGGTGAAGGGGTGTAACATCAAGGCCTTATGGGCGTCCTATACAAGCAGATAGGGAACCCTATTAAGGCCTGTGTCTTCGCACACTCATATAATATAACACTTCCGGGAGGCGCAGCGTTACACCTATTTTTCAGCCTAGCAGGCTATGCCTTTGGAGGTCACCTGATGAACTCTCCGGTGCGTGGGGCCATAATACCTCGTAGCTTATGGGGTGCTTGATTTTTGTGGGCAGGTATGTTATTATGTGATAACCGATTGTGCCCCCAATTTCGATGCGTGCCCCTCGCTCCTGCATTGAATAGCATTTGGGCTATCCTGAACGGTGAGGTGCTAAGGCGCGTCGGAAGCGTTAGGCGATAGCGACTGTGGTGTTATGTGGCCACCGTCGGTCTTATAGATTTCAAGAAGGAATTAGTGAAGGAATGCTCGAACTCGGGGTAAGGAACCCGTCTCGATGTGCCGTTTTACGTTGGTTTATCGCACTGAGTGGCCTGCTCTTTACGTTGGGCGGGAACGGCGCACGGTGTGCGTACGCCGATACGGTGCCTGCTTACGATCAACAGGCGTATCACCTATTTTACTCTTCCGTGAACCCTGCTAACTTGCAGCAAACGGTGGATACGCTGGCGAGCTTCGGCTCGCGCGTGGCGGGCTATCCGGGAGAAAAGAAGGCGGAAGACTACGTTTACCAACAGTTTGTGAGCATTCTCGGAGCGAACAACGTCCACACCGATACCTTTCGCGTGACCATTCCCTACGATCCCGGGGCAGAAAGCCCTGCGAAGGGCGCCTATGCCCAGCTCGTGTCGAAGCCCGGCGCTCCCAAATTGCCGATGTACCCCCTTTGGCCTAATCTCGTACGCACCTCCACGCTGCCGGCCGGAGGGCTAACGGCGCCGCTTATCTATGTGGGGGACGGAGACCTGAGCCATTTTAACGGCAAAGATGTGGAAGGCTCCGTGGTGATGGTGGACTTCAACTGCGGGCAGAAGTGGCTTAACGCTCCGCGGTTGGGGGCAAAGGCCGTCATCTTTATTGCGCCCGATAACACCTTGCGTGGCGAGGCCGAAGCGAAGTTTATCGGCATCCCTATCGCCATTCCCCGCTTCTACATGCGCAAGCACGATGCGGCTGTGCTGTTGGCTGCTTGTGCTGCCGGCCGGCCACCCTTGGTGCAGCTGCACTGTGATATGCCTTGGCGCATGGAGACGGTGCGCAATTTTACCGGCATTTTGCCCGGCACAGACCCCAAACTTCGCAATCAGATTATTGTTGTGGAGAGTTTTTACGACTCTACGTCCATCGTTCCTGCTTTGGCGCCGGGGGCGGAAAGTGCCTGTAGCATGGCCTCGCTGCTGGAGCTGATGCGTGCCTTTAAGGCGCACCCACCTAAAAGGACGATGTGGTTTGTTGCCACCAGCGCTCATTTTCAGGCGCTTCAAGGCATTCGTGAATACCTGAACCAGCACATGGATTCCTGGATGCCTCCCGGCATTGTGCAGTCGGCCTTGGCCCAGCCGAACGCGCTAAAAGTGCGGCTTTGGTTGGGGGCTTTTCTTGTTCTATTTCTCGTTTTATCGGTGCTGGCCTGGCGAAACCGCCCGCAAACCGGACCGAAAGTCACGCCCATGCTCATCACGAACGGCATCTCCCTCTTGGTGATGATAGGGCTGAACGCCGGGTACTACTTGGCTCCGCATGCGCCGACGCTGCCCAATCCACCGCGAATCTATCTTTGGGCCGGCCTCGATATGTCGAGCCAAAGCCCCTCTTTTGGCATCTTCTACAAGGGCTGGTTCTACGACTATCGAGAGGATATTCAGGGGCGCTTTAGTGACATTGCCCGCGTGTGTCGTGAAAATGCCGACAAAGTGGGGCAAACGATGGGGTTCGATTCCACCCAGTTCTTCAACGATGGGGTGAACCCGGTGAACGGAAAGAACTGGCGCAACTATATCCCCGGTCAGCCGGCCTTCGACTCCGAAGTGGTAACGATGGCCGGTGGCAACGGGGTAACCTTCGCCACCACGAACGATAGCCGTGCCTTGGTGGATACCCCCTTCGACACGCCCGATCATGTTAATATCGCCAATTTGGCGACCCAGCAAAGGCTGCTGGAGTGCCTGATGTGGCATATTGTTACCGACCCCAACAACGTCAGCGATGTGGATGCCCAACGCATGCCGATAACCGATCCCTCGCAGTGGTCGCGACTGGCGCTCCAAGGCGGGTTTGCTACCCTTGAGGGACGTGTGCAGATATTCGACCCCCATAAATCGTTCATTGCAACTTCGGCAAAGCGGCTTTTAGGGTCGCTGGTTGTCGTGCGGAGCAACACCAAAAGCTTTATGGGCGTGCGCGGCAACATGATCCAAATGGTGCAGTGGACGACACCCGACGAGATGGCTGATATTCCAACCGATAGCGAGGGGAACCCACTGCATTACGCGCCCGATGGCGATGCCCTAGATGCTCAAGGGCATCGGGTGCCTTGTCAGGACTTTTTCGCTTTTCACGGGGTTGCACCGCTTACCGCCTATGGTTATAACCGCACGGTATCGCTTGCGGCCTATCACATTGATGAGGCGAATACCGTGCCCGATCCGAAAAATCCGTCCGTTCAAATTCCTAATCCCGATCGCGGCAACATAGATTTTGCACCGGATATGGGGCCAGAGGGGGCCGAGCAGGTACCGCTCGATGTTGCCATTACAACGGCGACTCGATCCACGCCCATCATCGTTTTCCATTGTGTTCCGACGGCCATCTACGATTTGGTAGACCAGCAATCCTTGCAGGCGTTAACGGGCATTAACATCTACGATGGAGCTACGAACGGCACGCCGCGCATGTACGGCTATGCGATTAACCCCCAGTCTAACGGCACGGCTACCTCCTATGTGGAGGATGTCGCCGTGATCTTTGCCCAGCCTGGAGAGCGGTTAAAGATCACGATGACCAGCGGACCTGGGGACATCCGTTTACTGCTGATCAACTCGCTGTATGATCCTACCGATCCGTTCAATGAGCATGGACGTTCGCCTGCGCCGGAGGGAATAGGCTATTTGGTGGCGGGCAACCCCGCCGAGCAAGAGGGGGCAGGGGCCTTACCCGACTCGGCCTCACCCGATATGGCCGGGCAGGGGGAAGAGATAGCACGTTCCGGCGCCATTTACGATACGGCTCTTCATGTGGCGGAGGATATGTGGAAGTTGGACGACTTTCGCATGAGGCGCCTGGCCCGATTCCGCATTTTGGATATGAAGAGCATGGAGGGCACACCGGGCCTGCACAATATGGCCTACAAAACGCTACAAGAGGCCAAACTTGCGCGCGATAGGAAGGACTGGGAGGATTTCGATGCCCTTTCGCGCGAGGCCTGGGGATTAGAGAGCCGTGCCTACCCCGATGTGCAACACACAGCGATGGATGTGGTGGAGGGCGTGCTTTTCTACTTGGCGCTCCTCATGCCGTTTGCCTATTTCTGTGAGCGGCTGTTCTTTGGCTTCTTTGACCTAAAGCGACAGCTGTTGACGGCATCCGCCATTTTCTTGCTCATTTTCGCCATCTTCCGCTACATTCACCCGGCATTTGAGATCACGATGAACCCCGTGATCGTGCTACTTGCGTTTGTGATGCTAGCCCTCTCGGCCATCGTCATTGCCTTCGTCACCGGCAAATTTGAGGAACAGCTCAAGCAGATGAGTAAGAGCGTCAGTGGGGTGCATCGGGCGGACATCGGGCGCGTGTCGGTGGCCTTTGCGGCTTTCAACTTGGGTGTCTCCAATATGCGGCGTCGAAAGACCCGCACGTTTCTCACCTGTACCACGCTCGTATTGCTCACCTTCACCGTTCTTTCGTTTACTTCGGTGGTACAGGTTATGCGGTTTAACAAAGTGCGTGCCCCAAGCGACTACGGCCCACGCTACAACGGCATTATGATCCGCACGCCCATGTGGGACCCTCTGCAGGAACCGGCCTATCGCATTTTGGCAGATGAGTACGGCAAGCAGTACGCCGTTGCACCAAGGGCCTGGTTCTACGGCACCTCGATGGGAGAACAGTCGTTCCTTACGCTGCAGCGAGCCGATCTCTCCTACGACGCCCGTGCTCTATGCGGGTTGTCGCCGCAAGAGGCGCAGATCATGCGTCCGCAAGACGCGCTTGTGAAAGATGCCAATGGCAACACGGTGGGCCGATGGTTTGAGCCTGGTGACCGATATGTGATCATCCTACCGGACGGAATCGCCGAAGCGCTCCATATTAGCCTCAGGGACGTGGGAACGGCCACGGTGAACTTCAGCGGCCTTCAATTCCGTGTTATCGGTATCCTCAACTCGCAGAAGTTGAAGCGCTATTACGATCTCGATAACGAGATGTTGACCCCTGTGGACTGGATCGCGATGAATAAACAGTCCCAGTCAAACAGCGGGGGCAGTGCGGCGAGCCAAGGGTTTCAGGAGTACATTCATCTTGACCCCGATATGGTGTTTTTCATCCCCTATCAGACGGCCATAGATTTGGGCGCCCAGTTACGCTCGATTGCCATAGATTTCAACAATCCCGAACAGGTGATTCATCAACTAGAGCCGCTTATGCGTCGGCTTGAGTTGAACCTTTATGCCGGCCAAATCACCGATCCGAACAACCCCGATCCGGCCAAGCGAGGAATTATCTATCGCTACTCCTCCATTGCGACTACCTCCTCGCGCGGGCTGGAGTTGGTGGTTATTCCCATAATCATTGCGGCTCTTATCGTGCTTAACACCATGTTGAACTCGGTGTATGAACGCATTCGAGAGATATATATCTTCTCCTCAATCGGGCTTGCCCCCACGCACATCGGCATGTTGTTCATCGCCGAGGCGATGGTCTATGCCATTCTCGGCTCGGTTGCCGGGTATCTGCTGGGGCAGTTAACCAGCATTCTCTTGGTGAAAACCGGGTGGTTGCCGGGACTCTATCTCAACTTTTCGAGTGTGAGCGCTGTGGGAACGACCCTTATCGTGGTAGGGGTGGTGCTTCTCTCTACCATCTATCCCGCGCGGAAGGCGGCGGAGGTGGCCACCCCGGCCGTGGATCGATCGTGGAAGGTGCCCGATCCCGACGGAGACCACTGGGTGATCCCGCTCCCGTTTGCGGTTACCGGTGACCAGGCCACCGCGCTCAACTCGTTCCTTAGCGAGTGGCTGCAAGCCTATGAGGAGTACAGCATAGGCGACTTCGTGACGCAGGGGGTGCAGACGGAAGAAAGCCCTCACGTGTACGGCACGCAGTACAGCATACGCTGCATGGTGTGGCTGGCGCCGTTCGACTTAGGCGTTTCTCAACGTATTGCCATCGAGACAACGCCTACAGAGACTCCCGATGTCTTCGAGATTCATCTCATCATCGATCGGGTGTCAGGAGACATCTCGAACTGGAAACGGGTCAATAGACGCTTCCTGAACACCCTGCGCAAGCAGTTCCTTATTTGGCGCACCCTCAAGCAGGCCGAGCGTGAGCGCTATCTGCAGGGAAACGCGATAGACACGGCAAGCGAGGCCTCTCAGCCGGCTTAGCGGCAACAAGTTAGGAAATACCGTTTCGGAGGAATACAAAAGGCGTGGCGGAACAGAGCGAGTTCGCTCAACTTCGACATCAAATAGAGGTCGAGTCGAGTGAGGAAGGAAGTACCGGCGAAATAAAGTTTGAAGAAGGCTATACGTGGAAGGTCTTCTTCGGTACCCTCTTTGTGGCGTTTGTGATGTTGCCGGGAGCTATCTATTTGGGGCTTGTGGCGGGGCAAGGGCTTGGCCCTGCCGCCGAGTGGGTAACGATCGTGCTCTTCTCCGAGATCATGCGTCGCTCCTTCCTCCCCATGAAACGGCAAGAGATATATATTCTCTACTACGTTGCCGCCTCCTTAACCGGTCTCGACCCAAACCTCAGTATATCCGGCGGCCCCTTCGGCTACCTTGTCTGGAATCAATATTTTGAACAGTCGCCCCAGGCAGCCCCTATTGCCCACGATATACCGCGTTGGGTCGTGCCACCGATCGGCTCTCCGGCACTTATCCACCGCACCTTTTTGGATACGGCTTGGCTGGTGCCCATTGTGCTTTTGTTGATCGGTCAGGTGCTAGGCCGTTTTCAATGGATGAGCGCAGGGTACTATCTGTTTCGTATTACCTCCGATATCGAGCGGCTTCCTTTTCCCATGGCTCCGGTGGCGGCTTCGGGCGCCACGGCGCTGGCCGATGCGGCGAGCAAGGAAGAGTCGTGGCGCTGGCGTATCTTCTCCATCGGCACCATGGTGGGATTGGTGTTTGGATTTCTCTATATCGCCATTCCCGTGTTTAGTAGTGTGGCTTTCGGAAAAGCGTTCCAGTTGCTGCCCATCCCCTTCTTCGATTTCACCACCAACACCGAAAACATTCTTCCGGCGGCCATCACGGGCATAACGGCGGACCTCGGTTCTGCAATGGCCGGCTTCGTCATCCCCTATCCCATTGTGTTAGGCAGTTTTTGGGGGTCGATCATCTGTCGCATTTTGTTGGCACCCATCCTCTACCATTTCGGCCTTTTTGGCAATGCCACCAACAGCGGCTGGACGCCAGGAATGAACGCCATTATTACCATGCAGGTTACCAACATCAAGTTCTGGATATCGGTTGGCATCGGCCTGAATGCGGCGGTAGCGGCCATAGGTATCTGGAGCGTGGGAAAAGCCCTTATCGAGGCGCAGAAAGAGCGTAAAAATCGAGGCTTGCAGCAGCGTAGCTTCGCTATTCCCAAAGGGCGTGGCGATGAGAAGCTGCCCATGTGGTTGCCGTTGGTGATATGGATCGGAATTACGATCTTTTATATCTTCCTTGTGGAGTACTTGCTTAGTCTCGATTCAAAGCCTGGGCAGCCTCACTTCATCAATCCCCTCTGGCTGGTCTTCTTCGGGCTTATCTGGTCGCCGTTCAACTCCTACATTTCTGCCCGCATGATAGGTCTTACCGGTTCGGGGGTTTCGGTGCCCTATCTGCAGCAGGTGGCCATTCTCAAGTCGGGCTATCCCTATGTGGATATCTGGTACGCACCTATTCCGTTGAACGATTTCGGGGGCATCGCGCAGCGGTTCCGCGAGCTTGAACTTACAGGCACGCGCTTTACCAGCCTCTTCTATGCCGAGATGGTGATGTTGGTGGTTATTCTTTCGGCGAGTTTTATCTTCTGGGCCTTCCTGTGGCATACCAGCCAGATTCCCTCCTCACAGTTCCCCTATGCGGCCAAGTTCTGGCCGATCAACGCCACATTCCAGGCCATTTTCCAGCAGATCAACCTAAAACATGGGGCCATGGCCTATGTACGGGAGGCAATAGATTTTAAACGCATTGCCTATGGGTTCCTTGCGGGAATGGCACTCTTCGGCCTCTTTCGGCTGTTTGGATGGTCTACGCTTACCTACTATGGCTTTATTGGAGGCAGCGGGGCCTATCCCAACTACGCCATTATGACCTTCATTGGGGCTTGGTTAGGAAAGCGCTATTTTGCCAAACG
>NZ_DATGKU010000148.1:0-6191 GCF_035294505.1 Chthonomonas sp.
CATTTTAGAGCGAGATGGCCTCGAGGTGCTAGCAAAGGAGGGGCAGCTCGCCGCCTACCGACACGAGGGATTTTGGCAGTGTATGGACACGCTGCGCGACAAGAGGCTTCTGGAAAGCCTCTGGCAATCGGCAAACGCTCCGTGGAAGGTTTGGGAATGAACGCATTCTGGAGAGATCGTCCGACCCTAATTACCGGCGCCACCGGCTTAGTGGGGGCGTGGCTGGTTAAACGGCTTTTGGAGGCGCAGGCCGATGTCGTCTGTCTCGTGCGCGACTGGGTTCCCCAAAGCGAGTTGGTTCGTAGTGGCGACATAGAGCGCGTGCGCGTTGTGCGCGGGGATATACGTGACCAGGCGCTGCTTGAGCGAATATTGGGGGAATATGAGATAGACACCGTCATCCATCTCGCCGCCCAAACGATTGTTGGGATCGCGAATCGCAACCCCATCTCCACGTTTGAAACCAACATTCAGGGTACTTGGTGCCTTCTGGAGGCTTGCCGCAGAAGCCCTAAGGTAAAACAGATCGTGGTAGCCTCATCCGACAAAGCCTACGGAGATCAAGAGAAACTACCCTATGATGAGAACACCCCACTTCAAGGACAGCATCCCTACGATGTGAGTAAATCTTGCGCCGATCTCATCTCCCATACCTACGCCAAAACCTATGAACTGCCGGTGGTGATCACGCGCTGTGGCAATTTCTACGGCGGCGGAGACCTTAACTGGAATCGCATTGTGCCCGGCACCATTCGTTCCCTTCTGAGGGGAGAACGCCCTGTGATCCGCTCGGATGGTAGCTATATTCGTGACTATTTCTACGTTGAGGATGGCGCAGCGGCCTATATGTTGCTGGCCGAGCAGCTTGCCAAACGCCCCGAACTGCGGGGAGAGGCGTTTAACTTCTCCAACGAAATCCAGGTGACCGTCCTCGACTTAGTCCATAAAATTCGCCACCTTATAGGCTCTTCCTTAGAGCCGGTTATCCTGAACGAGGCGAGCAACGAGATCAAGCACCAGTATCTAAGTGCGGAGAAGGCGCGTCGTATGCTGGGTTGGCAGCCTCTCTTCACCCTTGATGAGGGGCTTACGCGCACGATCCGATGGTATCGTGCATTCCTTTCTGCAGAAAACGAAAAACCTTTTAAGGAGATATAGAACGATATGTCCAAACCCGAACGCCTCATCATGCTTTCGGCTATGTACGAAAATGGGGGGAATACCACGCATCGTATGCTTGATGGGCATCCAGAACTGTTTGTCTACCCGTTTGAATCTCAGGTGGGCACAAGCTTAGTAGCCGACTATTTCACGAGTTTTGTCCCTTTCCGCTATCGCTGGCCTGAGTTTCCTCTTCAAGGCCATCCGAAAGAGGATTACGAGCTTTTTTATGATGAGGAGATGAAGGCGCGTTTGCGCACTCCCTCAAGAAGCAAGTTCGCCCATGCAGACCTCCAACTTGATGAGAAGGAACGAAAACAGCGCTTTGTAGAGATCGCACAGCAGAAACCGCGAACACGTGGGAATCTCGTGATGGCCTTCTTCGAGGCCACTTTCGACACTTGGCGTAATGTACAGCGCACCGGCCAGGAAAAGTACTATGTTGGCTACAATCCGGTGCAGGCCATTGATACGGAGAAGATTTTTGCCGACCTACCCGATGCCCACATCGTGCATGTGGTGCGCAATCCCTACTCCGGCTATGCCGATACCAAAAAACGCCCCTTCCCTCTCTCCCTCTCGCGCTATGTGTGGACGTGGAATATTCTCCAGCATATGGCGCTTACCTTTGCAGAGCGCTACCCGAAACGTTTTCACCTCCTTCGCTTTGAAGACATTATTGCCGACCCTAAAAAGACACTAGGCAACCTGTGTGAGCGCCTCGGCATCGCGTGGTCGGATACCTTACTCTATCCCTCTTGGAACGGCCAGCGATTGCAAGAGGTCTACCCATGGGGAACGGTACGCATTCCAACCCCAGAAGCAAACATGGCTACCCTACGCGAGCTTTCTCAGGAGGAAAGGGCAGAGATACGCTCTCTTGCCTCTGTAATGCTAAAACACCTAGGCTATGCCGATCTCTAGTTTGCAAACCCAAGCTTATGCTCTGCTACCCTCAAGTTCGGCGTTCCGTGAGGAGCAGGCGCGCCTTTTTCTGCGAAAGGCCGATATTGAACTTCCAGACCAAAGGCTTGCCACTCTTCGCGAACGCCGCAATGAGGTGTGTCTTCGACATCTCTCTGCCGTTAAAGACATTTGCCGCCGTTTTTTCACGGATGACTTTCAGATTGTTCCTTTAATGGAAATGGGCACATTTTACGCGGTCTATCGTATCGAACTTGAATCAAACCAATGCTACTACCTCCGTGCCAATCTTTTGTTGGATACACCGGCGTTTGCTTTTTTATTTGATGCTTGGGCAACCTCCTATTTGCCCCATCGCGGTGTTCCCACCGTTTCTGTTATTGCCGTTGAACTCGGTAACAGTAGCGGCGCATTCGACCACATGCTCTCTCTCGCCGCGTTAGGCCGGCCGCTGAAACAGTATGAAGACCCTCAAACACAGGCCATCAGCCCTTCCTTACTTGCTGCTCTCGGCAGAACGGTAGCACACATTCACACCCTATCCGGCGAAAACTACGGCCTACTAGATATCGCTTTCTTACAAGAGGCCGCGGATAAACCGCGCGGAAGCAAAGCCACCTGGTCAGATTATATCTTTCTCCACTTAGAAGACCATCTTGAGCTATGCAAAAACGTCGGAGTCCTGTCTTCTCAGGATGCCCAATTTTGCTTACATCTTTTCCGTAACGAAGCGTCTACAACCTTACAAGAGGTCTCATCCCATCTCCTTCATGGAGATTTGGGACATCACAATATTGTGACCGACGGAGAACAGATTACAGCGGTTTTAGACTGGGAGGACGCCCTTTGTGGCGACCCGATATTCGACATTGCAGGCTGGGGAACATTTACTAAAGACTGGATGCGGGAGCCATTTTTGGAGGGGTATACCTCTGTTCATAAACTTCCCTCTGACTTCGAATGGAGATATTGGCTCTACTACCTGCGCATCGCTTTAGCAAAGACAGTGCACAGAATACGTTTTGATATCAAGGACCCTCCTTATCGCCAACCGGCGTATTTACGAATCCATAAGGCTTTGGAGCATCTGAGAAGGATGTCATGAAATGCGCGTTTTACTAACCGGTGCAACAGGGTTCGTGGGGGCTTATACCTTGCGCAAACTGCTTGAGCAAGGGGAAACAGTGGCTGTTGTTGTGCGTCCTTCTAGCGACCCGTGGCGCATCCAAGAGCTTTTAGACAGGGTTACCGTTCTCCACGGAGATGTTTTTAACCCTCAAACGCTTGCAGAAGGCATCGCCCAATTTCGCCCTGAAGCCGTTATTCACCTCGCCTGGAAAGGGGTGGGCAACGCCGAACGCAACGACGTGGCACAGGTCTATGCAAACGTTCCCGGCAGTTTAGAACTATTACGCATAGTTGCTGAGACCGGCTGTCAACACTGGATCGGGCTTGGCTCACAGGCGGAATACGGGCCGGCCAACCAGATCGTTTCGGAACAGGCGGAAACCGCTCCTACAACCCTGTATGGCATCAGCAAGCTCGCTTTATGCCATCTTACCAAAGGGTTGTGCCAACACTACGGAATGCGCTTCGTCTGGCTGCGTCTCTTCTCCTCCTATGGTCCCATGGACAGTCCCTACTGGATGATCCCCTACCTCATTCTCTCTCTATTGCGCCGAGAACGCCCTAAACTTACCAAAGGAGAACAGCTATGGGACTATCTCTACGTCGGCGATGTCGCCGCCGCTATCTGTCATGTGCTGCACCACACAGGGGCAGAAGGCGTGTTTAATTTAGGGTCTGGCGAGGCACGCTCGCTGCGTTCTATCATAGAGTATATCCGCGATAATATAGATGCTTCGCTTCCCCTGGGATTCGGTGAGGTGCCCTATCGCCCCGATCAAGTGATGCATTTACAAGCCGACATCGGCCGGCTGAGGGCTATCGGGTGGGAGCCGAAAACCTCCCTAGAACAGGGCTTGAAACAGACTGTGGAGTGGTATCGTGCAAACCAACATCGTTACAACCGCTGATCTCGCTCGACGCATACGTGCTCACGCCTTGCGCATGGTGCATCGGGCGAACGCCTCGCATATCGGTACCTGCTTAAGCATGGCCGATCTTTTGGCCTGTCTCTACGGAGGCATTTTGCGGGTACGGCCGCAGGAACCCCATTGGCCACAACGCGACCGCTTTCTGTTGAGCAAGGGACATGGAGCTGCTATTCTGTATGCAGTGCTTGCCGAGCGCGGTTTCTTCCCCACAGAATGGCTTGAGACCTACTGTGCAGACGGGTCTCTTCTCACCGGCCACATTAGCCACCATGTGCCCGGAGTGGAGGTCTCCACCGGTTCCTTAGGGCACGGACTTTCTATAGGCTGTGGTATGGCCTTGGCCGGCAAGCGCGACGGGGCAGACTATCGCGTTTTCGTAATGCTAAGCGATGGAGAGCTTGATGAAGGCTCCAACTGGGAGCCGATTCTGTTTGCCGGCCACCATCGTCTTGACAACTTGGTCGCCATGGTAGATTACAACAAGATTCAGAGTTTTGGCAGCGTTGCCGAGGTGTTGGGCTTGGAGCCACTTAAGGCCAAATGGGAGGCTTTTGGATGGGCGGTGCGTGAGATAGATGGACATGATCATGGTCAGATTCTTTCTGCGCTCCAGGCTCTTCCTTTTCAAGAGGGGCGTCCGTCGGTACTCATCGCGCACACAGTAAAAGGCAAAGGGGTTAGCTACATGGAGGGGGAACTGGCGTGGCATTACCGTTCGCCCAATGCGGAGTTGCTACAAAAAGCCCTAGATGAGCTTGGAGGCTGCCAATGAGAACGGCATTTATCGAGGAGTTGTGTGATCTGGCCGAACAGGAGGAGCGTATTTGGCTGCTTTGCGGCGATCTGGGCTACTCGGTATTGGAGCGCTTTCGCGATCGATTCCCGAATCGTTACGTCAATGTCGGTGTTGCCGAACAGAACATGACGGGAATGGCCGCAGGCCTGGCCATGTGCGGAAAGATTGTATTTACTTACTCCATCGCGAACTTTCCGGTGCTGCGCTGTTTGGAGCAGATACGTAATGATGTTTGCTACCACCGCGCGAATGTGAAGATTGTGGCCGTGGGAGGCGGGTTGGCCTACGGAGCGCAAGGCTATACGCACCACGGTGTTGAAGACCTCGCCGTGATGCGGGTTCTACCCGAAATGACCGTTATTGCTCCTGGCGACCCCATTGAGACTCGTTTGGCAACACGTGCCATTGTGCGTCACGAGGGGCCTTGCTACCTTCGCCTTGGTAAGGCGGGAGAGCCAACGGTTCACCTTGCAGAGCCGAACTTCGAGATAGGCAAAGCCATTAAACTGCGAGAAGGCAACCACATAACGCTCATAAGTATCGGGGGCATGCTGGCCACGGTGGTAAAAGCAGCAGAGCGTTTAGCAGAAGACGACATACAGGCGCGTGTGCTAAGCATGCACACTTTGACTCCGCTTGATCGGGAAGCCGTATTGGCCGCAGCCACGGAGACCGGGGGGATCATCACCGTTGAAGAGCACGGGGTAGGAGGGCTTGCCTCTGCCGTAGCCGAGGTCTTAGCGGCTGAGGGATGCACGGTGCCATTTCGCGCTCTTCACCTGCCTCGCAAGCCGGCATCCCACGCAGGAAGTCAAGAGGCGCTTCGTGGCGTTCATGGCCTTTCTGTAGAAGGGATTATGACCGCTGCAAAGGCGATTTTAGGTTGACAGTGTATCTAGGAAAGATATAAGTCACACGTGCAAATGCAGCCAAAGGGGTGGCGTTGGTTACAGAAACTTTGGAAGGCACTAGGTATCGATCGTGCCATCGCCTATACCGCCATTAATAGGGGTTGGACCCTTATCTCCGGGGCACTCTCTCTTCTCCTCATCAGCCGTTTTCTAACTCCGGTTGAACAGGGCTACTACTTTACATTTGCAGACATTCTCGCACTTCAAATTTTCTTCGAGTTGGGGCTTTCCACGGTTCTTGTGCCTTTTGCAAGTCACGAATTTGCCCATTTGAGGTGGACAGATCGAGGCATTTTAGAGGGTGATACCACGGCCAAGTCGCGACTGGCTTCTCTCCTGCGC
>NZ_DATGKU010000149.1:0-4896 GCF_035294505.1 Chthonomonas sp.
GAAACGGTTCTGGCCGCTGAGGCGTTTATTGTGTCTTACTTGTTGAAGAAAGGGGGCTAGTGTGGTTAGTGTCCAGATGACAGCGTATCAAAGGAAACCGCCAATGAACTTATTGGTCTCCCCTCTCCCTGATAGGGGGAGGGATTGGGGGTGGGGGTTGTAGAAGCAGACAGCGATGCAGCGGCCAGGGAACGAGATGATTAAGGAAACGGTGCTGGCCGCAAAGGCGCCGTCCGCGAGGACGCCCACTGCGAGGTGCCTCTTTCCCTGACAAGGTGTGGGGACTGCAAGCAGGTCCTCCACTCCCACACTAAACCGAAAAGCGTTCTCCTCCGTATGCTATACTGAAGAGGCTTTGTGCAAAAGACAAACGGCACGGAGTTGGCTTGTAGGAGGAACCAATGGCTAGATCGCACGAACCGGAGATCATTGTATTGCATGAACAGCCCTCCCCATTCCCACGCCGACTAGGGTT
This sequence comes from Chthonomonas sp., assembly GCF_035294505.1. Taxonomy (NCBI): domain Bacteria; kingdom Bacillati; phylum Armatimonadota; class Chthonomonadia; order Chthonomonadales; family Chthonomonadaceae; genus Chthonomonas; species Chthonomonas sp. The sequence goes on from NZ_DATGKU010000149.1 coordinate 476, forward strand.
GATCTTTCTCATAGCCTTTCTTGTGCTTTTTGGTCTCTTTCTCGTGCTGCACAACTTCGTGCCGGTCTACACGGATTGGCTTTGGTTCCGAGAGGTAGGCTATCGGCAGGTTTTCTTCACCGAGGTGATCTCGAAATCCGTGCTCTATTTTGTGGCCGCCTTCCTCTTTTTTGTCATCTTCTTCACCAGCGTCACCATCACGATCAACAGCACACCCGATGCCTTCTGGAGCCAACTGGTTCAACGACTTGGAGGCAGCCAGAAACCCGCTTTGCCGCGCCTTCTTCGGCGCATCGCTTTCGTTGTGGCTCTTATTCTCTGTTTGTGGGCGGGACGGTCGGCTTCAGACGAGTGGAACGATTGGCTGCTTTTTACTCATAGCGTGCCGTTTCATCGGCTCGACCCGGTATATCACCACGATATCGGGTTCTACGTGTTTCAGTTGCCGTTTTTGAGCTATCTTCAGGGCTTTTTTATGATCACGTTCCTGGTGGCCTTGGCGGCGGTCATCGGCATCGGCTACCTCGAGCGAGCACTTAACGCTCGCCCCGAAGGGGGTCTGCCACAAAGCGCCCTACGGCCTGCGCTTGGGCTTATCGCCCTTCTTGCGCTTACGCAAGCGTTTGGCACCCAGCTTGGAGCCTACGGCCTCCTACAGCATGACAACGGCATCTTTGTGGGTGCCGACTATGTGGATGTGCACTATCGCCTCTTTGCCATTCGTGTTGAGATAGCCTTGCTTCTTATTACGGCCATCGCCTGCTTGGTGGCCATGAAAACGTGGCGCCTTAAACCGGCTATCTGGAGTGGAGCAGCATGGCTCGCGGCCACCATTATTTTGGGCGGCGTGGTGCCCCAAGCAGCTCAAACGCTGCAGGTTGCTCCCAATCAGTTTGGGCTTGAACGCCCCTACATCCAACGCAATATTCAGTTCACTCGCGCGGCCTACGGGCTAGAGCACGTGCTCCAAGTCAACAACTTTCCCGCCGATCTCAGCCTTAACACGGCCGTTTTGGAGAAAAACCGAGCCACCCTCGATAACGTGCGCCTTTGGGACTACAAATATCTTGCCAAGGTCTATCAGCAGATACAGGCGGTTAAGCCCTACTATCGGTTCGAGGCCCTGCTGCCCGGCGGCGGGCGCGTGCCGAATATAGATATTGACCGCTATCTCTTCCAAGGGCATCTGCGCCAGGTGATGCTTGCCGCCCGTGAGATGGATGTGGATGCCCTACCCGAATCGGCTCAAACTTGGCAAAACCGTCGCCTAAGCTATACCCATGGTTACGGCGTGGTGATGTCGCCGGTAAACCAGACTGTGGATGGCGACCCGGTCTACCTCATCGAAGGGTTTCCGCCCAAAGCCACCGGCGAAGCCGCCGGGTTGACCATCGCCCATCCCCAAATCTACTACGGCATGTTGGACTATCGCCCCGTCTACGTAGATACCCAACAGCCGGAGTTCGACTATCCGGCAACAGGCAACGACGATCAGGATCACTACGCATTCTATCAGGGACACGGGGGGATTCGCATCGGCAACTCCCTGTTTCGCAAACTTCTGTTTGCCTATCGTCTTAACGATTGGAACCTGCTTCTCATCCACAGCCTCACTCCGAACACGCGCGTGCTTTGGCGACGTGATATTCGCGAGCGCGTGCAGCTTGTCGCCCCCTTCCTGCAACAAGACACCGATCCCTATTTGGTGATCGATCCGGATAATGGGCATCTGGTATGGGTGATTGACGGCTACACTCTTTCCGATCGCTACCCCTATGCCACACCGCGCCAGCTCGGCGTGAACCCCATGACCACCGAATCGCTCAACTACATCCGTAACAGCGTAAAGGCCACGGTGGACGCCTACAGCGGCCGGGTGACCCTCTACTTGGCCGATCCCTCCGACCCCATCGCACAGGCCTATAGCCGCATCTTCCCCGGCATTTTTCACCCGCTTTCCGATCTCTCGCCGGCAATGCGGGCGCATCTGCGCTATCCGGAGGACCTGTTCCGCATTCAACGCGCCATCTACGCCGTGTATCATGTGGACGATCCCCGTGTGTTCTACCTTCGTGAGGATGTTTGGGCAGTGCCGGACGAGCCGCTCTCTACCATCGAGCAGCAACCGCGTGAGATGGAGCCTTACTATGTGGTGATGCATCTGCCCGACCTGGGCGCCAGCGACAAGCCCACCAATCCCACCCAGGCCTCCGGCAGCGAGGAGTTTGTGCTGATGAGCCCGCTCTCCCCCATTCGTAGAGAAGACCAGAATATCCTCGGATGGATGTGCGCCCGATGCGACCCACCCCACTATGGCCAGCTCGTGCTCTATCGGTTCCCACAGCAGGTATCGGTACTAGGCCCCACCCAAGTCTTACAGCGCATCAACAGCGACCCGGTGATCTCACCCCAGCTCTCTCTGTTGCGCGCAGGTGGCTCTACCGCCGAGTTTGGAAATCTCCTCGTGATTCCCGTAGCCCACTCGCTGCTCTACATCGCCCCACTCTACGTGGAAGCCACCAGCAACGTTAACCGTCTTCCCAAATTGGCTAAAGTGGTTGTGGCCTATGGCGACCAAGAGGTGATGGCCAATAGCCTCGACCAAGCGTTGGCGCTTCTCTTCCCCGGCTACAGTGCGGGAGGCAAGCCTGTGCCCTCTGCGGCTCCCTCGAATGCAAGCATAAGCACAATGCCTACAAAACCGACAGGTAACCTCTCGGCAGAGGTGCGGCTGCTCATCCAGAAGGCAAGCTCCCTTTTCAGCACCTCGCAACAGCAGCTGCGCCAAGGCGATTTTGCCGGCTACGGCCAGACGATGAAGCAGTTGCAGCAGACCCTAGAGTTGCTTAAACGCACCGCCGGTGTGCCCTAAGACCTGCTGTGCCCTTTACCTAAGAAAGGAGCAAAAAGATGCCATCGGCCTTGATGGACCATAACTTGGTGACGACCGCCTTCGAACTGCCCGGCTATCGCATTGTGAGAACGTGTGGAGTGGTACGCGGTATTACGGTGCGTTCACGAAGCGTGCTAGGGAATATTGGGGCGGGGATACAGGCGTTCTTCGGCGGCAACATCACGCTCTATACAAACCTCTGCGAGCATGCGCGCGAGGAGGCCTACGAAATTATGATTCAGCATGCGGTAGAAAAAGGCGCGAATGCGGTGATCGGCGTGCGCTACGATGCAACGGAGATCGCTGCAGGAATTACCGAAGTGCTGGCCTACGGAACCGCCGTTGTGGTAGAGCCGCTAAGCGCGTAACGGTTAGCCTAAATTTAAAATTGCATTATGCCGTTGGGGGACATCAAGATCGAGTAAGCTTCTATCCCCTTGCGCCATCTGGGCACGTCAGATAGGCATGGCTTAACAGGTCCAACCTCCCACCACTGGGACGGCCTCCTGTTTCATGGCGTTGCCGGCCATCGCCAACCGATACTCTGCGATGGCCGGAGCCTTGCCACGATAGGCGAAAATGCAGACCTGGCCTTATAAACAGCCCTATCCTGCCGTTGCCTCGAAAACGTAGTGACCAGGCCGATCGAGAGTGAAGTGAGAGAGGTTTTCATCGGCTTGGAACCGCGGCTGTAGCGAACTGCCCACCAGTTTCGCCCTCCCATGCAGTTGCACGTCGGCCTTTACGTCAGAGGGCAGTGTAAGGTCCACCCGTTCTCCCCCCTGTTTTAGGGCTTCAACACGGATATGTATCAAGCCGTGAGGAGTGGGCACATTGCCTTCCGCCCATTGCAGGCCGGCGAGGTCGGGTGCGATGACGGCGGTGGAATAGCCGGCTCCGGTGGGGCGTACACCGAGCACGCGCTCCGTGAGGAAACTCGTGGGGCCGGAAGACCAGCCGTGGCACAGGCTAACGAAGGTGCCCATGCCGTTATCCGCCTGGAGATAGAGATGAAAATGCTTCTTGGGCCACGAGGGATCGTAGCCCTCCCAGAAGGTTGTGGCTCCTTCGGCGATCATGCCTCCCCAAAAGCGCCGGATAAAGTCGAGCGCCGCATGGGTATGGCCGGCTAGGCTCATGGCGTAGATCACATAGTTGTTGTAGTAGGGTGTGGCGATGTAAGACCAGGCCGGGCTATCGGGCGCGAAAACCGCCTTGTAGATGGCCGCCGTCTCCTTTGGAGTGGTTGCGCCGGCGAAAATCGCCATGGCGTTCTCTTGGCGTCGCAAGCCGAACGTATCGGTTTGGGGTGAAAGCCAGTGCTGTTGTGCAGCTTGAGTGAGCCTCTCGGCAAGTTGCCGGCAGTGTTCTGCGTTGGTGGCATCCCCCATCTCCTGGAACAGGAAGGCGGCATCTTTGGCGGCCTTGATGTAGTACATTTGGGTGGCGATTCGAGCCAGCGGGCTGTCGCCGTTGAAATCGGGCGACCAGTCCACATAGTCCCAGGCCCCGTGTTTGTTGGCAAAAA
>NZ_DATGKU010000150.1:0-7609 GCF_035294505.1 Chthonomonas sp.
ACTTCGTTGAGGGGTTAAGTTCTCTATAAGAGAGAGGTCATCAAAAGCATGGACTTGTGGATTGATTGAAAACGCCAAGAAATCTGCCCGATCCATAGGTGGCCGAAAGCGATTGATGAACAAGAAATCGCTATTGGTGCCTGTTCCTACAGGAGCCGTTGAAGCAAAATGCTCTCTATGCGCATTCAGAAGGAAAGAGTAGGGTGGAGCTTGTTGAGGGCTTTCTGTGGCAGGCAATACAAGCCAACGCGCAATAGGAAGCGGAGACGCTTCAAGCCTCTTTTTGAGCAGAGAGAGTTGCGCAAGTTGATTTTCCGAGAAAAGCAGGGCAAGTTCTAGCGGCCGGGCTAGAGCCTTTGTCCAGGCAGCAGCCTCTTCAAGGGTTTGGGGCCAGTTGGGAGTGTCGAGATGAAGTTCACAACGAAGGTGTGTGGGTGCGACAAGCTTTAACCGCGCCACATCACGCGGAGGGGTGGAGGGAAGGCCGAAGCCAATGGGGGGAATGGGCAGAGATCGATTCAGGGCAAAATCAAGGCGGGGTGGGAGAGATGAAGCGGACGCAAAATGAGCAGCTGAGAGTGACGCTTTTTCGATGCGAACGGTAATTCGCTGATGAAACGTCGTGCCTTCGGTAACCCTGACAGGGAACGGAAGGCCTAACGGTGTTGAATAGATTTTATAGGAGGCGTCCGTCCAGTTTCGCTGATCTTCCATCTCAAAAATATCCCCATCGAGTTCGATCCGATAGCGGAGGTGCTCGTTTGGAAAGAGGGTAAGAGCTTTAAGGTGAGAAAAAGGAGGAACGGGTTGTTCGGCGTTGATGGAGAGGGGCAGCGACGTTGTGGTGGTAGTGCCGTCGGTATGTTCAATGCAGCATAACGTGTCGGCGAGGTCGGCAGGTAGCAGGAGGCAGAATCCAATTCGGTTGTTGTAAAAGGTCGAGAGCGCTGTTCCGAAAAAATCGAAGGTGAGCGCCTCATCTCGGCCGATGATCGTTCCGTTCCAGACGAAATGGATATCGTCCTGTTGATGAGTCGCTTTTACGGCAATAAGGAAGGCCTTCGGGGAAATCTCTTTGGTAACGAGTTCGATATCGGCAGGAACAGTGCCCCAGTTACGGTCGCGTACGGCGACATAGATTCGCTGAACCAGCGTTTTATTTGCTGCCTTGAGGTTGCGAATTTCGCCCTGTGCATAGGATAGCGAAAACGCCTCCGTTGTCAGGGTACAGGGTACGTCTATGTGCAAGGGTTCTGTGCTCATCTTCTATGACCGTATTATGGTATACCATCCGACATTTTTTGTCAAGGGGCACCACGGTTGCTGACCGGCCATAAAACTTACTCCATTCGTTCCCCTCGTCGCTTTTGCTCTTGTTGGGTCGTGATGATATACGCTGCAAAGAAATATTCCTGGCATGGGTTCCCGCGCAGTGCTAGATGGCTCGAATTTTTGCGTTTTTTGCTTCTGCTTTTTATGCGCAAGAAGCCTGAGTTAAGCACTTAGTTGACAACGGAAAAGCCCCGTGTTATAATAGAGATGAACTGTTTGGAACAGCTTACTGTTCCGAACAGTAGGAGAATGAGGAGAAATAGTAGCGACTATGCGCCGCTCCCTGCCACAACAGATCGCAACGGCCGTTCTAAAGGACTACATTGAGAGCGGTGTTCTGAACTCTGGAGATCGCCTGCCCTCCGTGCGGGAGCTGGAACAGCAGTACCAAGCCTCGCGCTCTACGATTCTTGCCGCCTTAGGGATTCTCGAACAGCAAGGCGCTATCGTACGTCGGCACGGGCTGGGCTGTTTTGTGGCAGAAGGTACCCCAACAGCATCTTCGAACCGGCCTCCACACTTCCTCGGCTATATCTCCCCCAGCACCGACTCGGAGCTGATGCTGCGAATCTACGAGGGCGTCGAAAGCGCGGCGAGGCTCTACGATCTCCATGTGCTCGTTGCCAGCGTCTGCCATGACTACAACCTCGAGCGCAAGCAAGTGGCCCGCATGATCGAAGCGGGATGCAGAGCCATTGTGCTCTCACCCACCACCCGTACGCCCCAACAACTCGCCGAAGACTACCTCAACCGCGAATATCTCGATTTTCCCATTGTGCTTGTGGATCTCGCCTACCCTCAACACCGGCGGCCGCGGGTGGTGTTCGACAACTACCACGCCGGCTACGATGTTACCACCACGTTGCTGCGGGCAGGCCATACGCGCATCGCGATCATGCGACTGAACCCCGATCCGGAAGCGGGCTTCGCCTGCCGACACTATGCCGTGGAGGAGCGGTTTCGTGGCTACTGCGATGCCCTGCGCCAGGCACGCATTCCCCTGCGAGAAGAGTATGTATGGAAGCTTAAAAAAGGCTCCTTCCATGCAGACCTTGATGCAGAGCAGCTTGATAGGCTGCTCGCACTCCCCCATCCCCCAACCGCCCTCATCGCGCTGGAGGACATCGCCGCCATGAACGTTATCGAGCTGTTGCTAGAGCGTGGGGTTCAGGTGCCGGAAGAGATCACCGTAACGGGTTTTGATAACCTCTTACCCGCTCGCAACTTCCACCCGGCCTTCCCAACAACCCTTCCGGACTTTCGCAAGGCGGGCGAGCTTGCGACCTGGTTGGCCTATTCGCTTATGCAAGGGCAACCCGTTGAGGCGCTAACCTACGTTCTGCCGGTTCCTATCCATAATCGTCGCCTGTCGTTGCGACGACGTTCTTTTTCACGTGAAAAGATCACCTTACATGAGTAAGGCTATCGCACTCTGTTGAAGAGATAAGGAGGTGAAACAATGAAACAAGAGATCAACCCGATCGTGGCGGCTGTAATCGTCATCGTGGTGCTTGCCATTGCCGGCTATGCTATTTGGCGGGCAATAAACCCACCCACGCACTACGGAGAGAAACCGCCTGGAATCCCGCCAAATGTCGCCGCCGAATTCCAGCGACGGATGGGAGGTATCACTCCTCCAAATGGCAAAGTCCCTCAAAATTCCAACGGCGGGATGCCTAATGGAGGGTACATCGCACCGCCAACAGGCCCTCACTAAAGCTTCTCTGCTTGGTGTCATTATGACCAATCGTTTAAACTATCAAAAATCAATCTCTACAAGGAGACGAATCGCAATGAAAAAAGCCTTTACGCTTATCGAGCTTCTCGTCGTTATCGCGATTATCGCGATACTTGCTGCTATTCTGTTCCCGGTGTTCGCCCAGGCGCGAGAGCAGGCCCGGACGATCTCCTGCCTCTCAAACCTGAAACAGATGGGCCTGGCCGTGCATATGTATGCCCAAGACTACGATGAGCAGTTCCCAATGGGCACCTACGACGGCCCACGTAACTGGGAGGTAAACCCCGATGTAGACCCCTACGCCGGTGGCCCCATGCTAGACTGCTACGTCAACAGTCAGGGTCAAGGCCCCTTGGCCTGGAAGGGATTCAACCCCGGCGATGGCGGCCCTAACTATGTGGGGTGTGCCTACGGAACCGAGTTCTATCGTACCCTCATGCATGTGCAGCTCGGCCCCTACATCAAGAACGACCAGATGTGGTACTGCCCATCCGATAAATATCGTAATCCCAGCCAGGCGAATATCTCGCAGGGCCTGCAGTCCTACCACTGGTTCCCAAACTGGATCTATAACACATGGTGCCCGAACGGCACCGGCCCCTTCCCGTGTGTGAAGTACCCGGACGGACAGGTGCGCAACCTTTCCGGCATGCCCCCCAACGAACTTTCGGATTACGTGTCGGAACGCATTCTTATGACAGAACGTGGTGTCTTTGGCTGGGATGGACCGGATGGATGCGACCATCAGTGCGTGAATAGTAACGATAATCACCCGCGAGGCTACAATGCCCTCTTCTTCGATGGACATGCTAAGCTGATACCCTACGGGAAAAAATGGACCACCACACCGGCAACCGGTTGGCCTCCTCAAGACGCACCACAATAGAGCTTTAATCGAACTTTATTTGAGCAGAGGTGAAGGGGTTTCCCCTTCACCTCCTTTTGTTTTGGGCGCACTCCTTTTACATACGACTTTCCGCTTTTTCGAAGCATGTTGTAGTTCTATTAGAGGGTATTGTGAGAGCACCTCGCAAGTGCGGTCGGGTTAGCAGGTTCAGCTTACGTAGTAGGCTGCAAACTCTCTTTAGCCATCGGCAGCAGAGCGGTAGGTTCGTCGTTTGACAACTTATATAAAAGGAGGATGCATGGACACACATAAGGAGAAAAGTGGATTAGAGACGTTCAACCTGATCCTAACAACAAACCCAAACACGCTTATGGAACAACGCTGGCGGATCGTAGACCAATGGGCGTTGCTGGTGTCGGGGCGACCGGTGCGAAATCACTTCCTGGTGGTACCGATCAAAGATTTTCTCCTCATGGGCGGCTACAACGTGCGCCTGTTCAAAGAAAACAACGAAGACATCTGGACTTGCGAGCTGCGCGGGGTCTATTGCGGAAAACCGGCCCGACTGGTTGTAAAAGAAGGCTCGATCCCCAAAATCTTCCATGAGAGCTAGGCTCTCCTCGCAAACCGGTTCCTAAAAACACTCCCACCCCTCATCCAAAGCAACTCTAAATCTTCTCTCTTCACCGTTCCCTCTCAAGGCGCAAATGTAGGAGATCAAAACCCACCAACCGCCTACGCTCCGTGGTACGTTCTTTGGATAGGTAGGGGCATAAAAGGATGCCCCTACACCCCCTTTTCATCGCCAATGGATGCTGCTAAAAAGAGTTTCCGCTTTTGTACCTCTGCAAGCTAGTCTCTTTTTGAGACCCTCATTATCGTCGGTCTCCATCGTTACATTAACAAGGAGATGCTGATGAAATCGCTTTTTCGTTCTATCTTGTGGATAGGGGCTATGATCGGCCTGGCACACATCGCATGGGCGCAAGACACTCAACCTCCCGCTCCAAGCCCAGACCAAACACAGAGCACCGATGCATCTGATCGTCTTGCAATCGCAGACACCTGGAAAGCGCTGCGCGGCTTGAAGGGAGTCTACGTGCTGGTGGAAGCCCTACAGGATAATGTGAAAGATACGGGGCTTACGCGAGAGACCCTCCAGACGACGGTAGAGTTGGAGCTGCGCCGCGTGGGCATTCACGTGTACGATAGGGACGACCCGAAGCAGTACCAAGAGATAATCGCCAAAAACATCCCCCACTTGTACCTCAATGTGAACACGGTGAAAGGCACAGACCTCCTCGATAACCTCTATGCCTATAACGTGGAACTCTCCTTGGAGGAGGATGTTCTTTGCTTACGGAGCAACAACAGCAAAAGCGCAGATGCTGACCAACTTCTAGGGATACTCGGAGCCACCGTATGGCATCAAATTGTAACAGGGTTGTGTGGCGAAGCGCGTCTCTCCGATGCAGTGCAGGAGGCAGCTAAACAGCTTACCGATCAATTCTGCAACGATTTCCTGAAAGCCAATCCAAAAACCAAGTAGTCGGTTATAGGGAGCGTCGAGCCAAGCTGACCTCAAGCCCCTCCTGCCAAACGAAAGAGAGGGTCTGCTCTTGAAGCACTGCCGGAGGCGTATCGTGAAAGAAGAGGCGGGCGGGGTCGTTCGCGATGAAGCGCAGAGTAAGCGTGCATACCGCCCCCTTCGCCGGAGGCGTTTTAGGGATAAGCGTCACCCTGTTGCCGTCCACAACGGCCTTTTCGAGCGCACCCGCCGAGAAGGTGTAGTGGAGCGTATCACCTGCCGAAGAGGCCCCGACACAGCTCGTGAACACAAGCTGAATCTGGTGCCGCCGAATACAAACTTTCGCAACTTTGGGCGGCTCATGATAGGTGGCATCTCCAAGCGAGTAGGCGTAGAGCAGAGTCCCTTGTAGGCCCAGATCGGCGCAGGCCTTTTCAAAAGCGCGTATCCACCCGGTGCTGCGCCGATCCTGCGGTTCAGAACCGATGTCGGCCTGCATGATCAGCGGCATATGGGGCGCCACTTGCCTAACGGCGTCGAATAGGCCCGCATACCGTTTCACATAGTCGGGCGGCAGATCGGGGCGCGACCAGTCCGGCCAGTCGGTTTCAAAGCAGATCGCGTCGGGGCGTACTTGAGTTGCAATGGCCGCGGCATCAAGCCCATAGATATCGGCCAGCTGTTGGGCTGCGTTAGGAACATCCAAAGCCAACGTCCAAACGCAGACAGGTTTGGAGGGGACTTTCGCGCGAATGCCGCCGGGGCCGTTGATGAGATCGCTGAGGCAGGCGATGACGCTAGCACGTCGAAACGCGAGCCAGTTTTGCCAAAGCGTCGGGTTTTGAGCGGGGCTATTCGGCGAGTCAGGATGGAGAATATCCGGCAGCGGTGAGCCGGGAAACATCCGTTGAAAAGCGGCACGACACGCGGCGCAAAAACAGCCATACTCCGGGCTTTGAGGGCCGGGATACTCCGGCCAATAAGGCTCCATGAGGGCCACACCATCGAAGGGATAGGTCGTCAGCATTTTCACGATCTGCTGCTTTTTCCATGCACGGTACTGCGCATTGTTAAGACAAAGGCGCGTAAACCCATCCTCCACCGGCCGGCCTGCGAGGTCGCCCCGTGTTACCATCCGCCAAGCCGGCCAATCGGCAGGCAAATCCTTGCGGCTATAGACGCCGTTCACAAAGGTAGCGTACCACACACGTATGCCGTGACGATGGAGCGCTTGGATAAGGGCCGGCTGAACATCCGAATCGGCGGTGAGAACGTAGTAGACCACACGATAGCCGTGAATTTTCAGCTCTTCAGCTATCGAATCGGGCGAGCGGTTCTGAAAGTACGGAAAGCCCGGATCGATCTCGATGGCGCGTCCATAGAGCGAGGAGTGCCGAGTGATAGCTGACGACGCACCGAGCGGTAACGAAAACCCCTTGCCCATAGCGCTGCTAAGGAGCAGACAGACGATAAAAACCGTCGGCCACCGTCGTCTTCTGTTGTAAGGAGATTGATACCACATACGATTGGGTTTGGCAGGCCCGCCGTTTGCCACAGCGAGCCTGCCATGTTGCGATTAGGAGTTTGCTGCGAAGGTTGCTATTTGCCCATGGCGCGGAGGTTTTTAAGGCAGCGGTCTACGCACTCCAGCGGCGGATAGGCGTAGCTTTCCTGTTCCACGATGTACCACTGCGTTCCTCCGATGGTTTCGCAGAGATGGAAGATTTCCGACCAGTTAATATCACCTTCCCCAATGAGGGCTTTGTCGTTGGTGGCGGAATACTCTTTAATGTGCACGGTAAGCGCCCGCCCCGGATAGCGCCGTAGAAACACCGCCGCATCGGCATTGCCATGTCGGGCATTGCCCACATCGAACTGCATAACCACCTTCGGAGAGGTGTTGCTGAAAAAGACATCCCACGGCAGCTCGCCAGTCTCTAGAGGCTGAAACTCCGTGTGATGGTTATGATAGCCGGTAAACATCCCTTCTGGTTCGAGCTTATCGGCGATCTCGTTCATCAGCGCCGCCGTTCTAAGCCAGGCCTCTTTGGACTCGGTGTATTGACGGGGAAGGCCGGGCACAATGAGGAATTTGTTGCCTAGGGTCTTATGAAACTCGATGCTTTTGGCCAGCTCATCGCCGAGAAGCGTTTCGATTCCCACA
>NZ_DATGKU010000151.1:0-3741 GCF_035294505.1 Chthonomonas sp.
GAAGGAGGACAAGTTGCAGGAGGCGCTGGACGCTTTTCAGCACGCGATTCAACTGAATCCGAAATTTGCCGATGCCTACAACAATTTGGGCGTGGTCTACGAGCGTTTAGGCAAAAAAGATCAGGCGCTGGCCGCCTATCGCAAGGCGGTGGAGATGGACCCCAAAAACCGACCGGCCAGAGCGAATCTCAAACGCCTTTCAGGAGAGAAGTAGTGGCACTGCCCCGATCGGAACGTGGAAAGGGTGTATCACGCCTCAGACAAACTTCTTGGACACAGCTCTTCGGTAAACCGGTTGCCATCGTATGCCTTACCCTTTGGGGAATGTTGCTAGGGGTATCGGCAACCTGCAGCGGGCCGGCCATATTGCAAACGGCCCCCACGGCAACTGCAAAGCCCGATGTAAAGCTGCTCTATTTTGGAGAGGATTTGCTGAATCCCTCCGAAGAGGGAGATGTGGTACTGATGTGTGTGGTCTGTAATAGGGGAGATAGCCCGGTTCCGGCCAACAGCCTGCAGTTGCGCTGTCTTGCCCTATCCGGTCTAGACTATACCTCTGGCGACATCACCCCCCTTCTTCCGGCGTTAGCACCGCATCAGTCCGTGGTCTATCGGTGGCGGCTTGCTCCTACAGGGGAGGGGCCCATGCTGGCTTCGGCCATCCTCCAATCGGCGCAGACACCGGCAGGAGAGGTGCCTACGGTGCTTCAGATCGCCTCCACAGCACCACCTCCTCTGCAAGGAGTGCCTCACTTCGGTTCTCCCTTACCTACCCAGAAGGCACCGGCTGCGGGAGTAGATGCCCAGGGGGCTTGGGTAGGCGCAAATCGCATAGGGCTACGTCTGGTGCGTACGCAGGACGGGCGACCGCTTTTGTTGCTTTCAACGCGCAACGGTTTGGAGTGGCAGATGGCGGGCATGGCATGGCCTCTCCTTCGGGTCTGCTCTGCCGAGGATGCGATAGAACCGTGGTGGCATGCGTTTTATTGGGAAAACACCCGTGTGCAAAACTCCAAAACGAGCGCAACCCTTACCCTTGTAGGTTCCGTGGGAAGGCTTTGGCATGCGGAGATAAGCTTTACCGTTCAGCCAAATACAGCCTCAGTAGCCTGTAGCCTCCGGCTCGTTGCGCGCGCCAATCTACGTCTCCGCGCGTTGCAGCTGCCGCGGTTGCTTATCCCAAACACGTTTGCACCTCCTCCGGCCAACGGCACACCTTTGGTTCTCAACCAGGACGACCCCAATCCACTGGAGCAAACGCCTCTGGTGGCGGCCTATCATTCCGGTGTCGTAACAAGCGGCATTATCGCTGCTGCAGCGCCGTTGACAAACCTGCGATGGGCATGCCATCAGGGTAGCGCCGCCGATGTCTCCATTATCGCCCCAGAATGGCAAGCCGACGGCGGCGATCCGCTTATTCTGGCAAAGGCCTCACTCGTGGTGAACTTTCGACTTTTTGCGCTCGCACCAAGTCTCACGATCAGCGATGCATTGCGCTTTCAGACCCCATGAAGATACGCTGTTTCGCTAAAATTAACCTTACGCTAGACGTGTTCAGCAAGCGTGCCGATGGCTATCATTCGCTTGCCACCGTTATGCAGAGCATTGCGCTGCATGATCTTCTTACGCTGCTGCCCTCGGAGGCCTCTGGCATTCGCTTTACGTGTGAAGCACCCGATCAAATAGAGGTGCCGACCGACTCAAGCAATTTAGTTTTTCGAGCCGCGCAACTCCTTTGGGAGCGGGCCGAGCAGAAAGGGTGTGCGTCTTCGGGCGGTTTATCGCTTCATTTACAAAAGCGAGTGCCTTCGCAAGCCGGTTTAGGAGGTGGCAGCAGCGATGCGGCAACGACCTTATGGGCGATTCAGCGTTTTTTGCGACTTCCGCTTAGCCCACAAGAGCTTCATGAGTGCGCTCAGGAACTGGGTTCCGATGTCCCCTTCTTTCTTTTAGGTGGCACCGTGGTGGCCCGAGGACGTGGTGAGCAGCTTACCCCTCTGCCCGATATCCCGCCCTTTTGGTTGGTCATAGTGAAGCCGGATATCGGCATCTCGACAAAATGGGCTTATGAAGCGCTCGACGCCCGGCCCGATCGCCGTTCCCATCGGGCCACGAAGCGTATGGAGGAGGCGATTCTTCACGGGGATTTTGAGCGAGCGATGGCCTTTCAGTGTAATGACTTCGAGCAGGTGGTTTTTGAAGCCTACCCACAGCTGGCCTGGCTTGCGGATGAAATGCAGATGGCCGGAGCGCTGCAAACCCATCTTTGCGGCAGCGGTTCCGCTCTCTACGGCGTTTTCGCCGATCAAGGCGCTGCCTTACGCGGTGCCGAGTTGCTCGGCAAACGCTACTCCCACGTCTACGTTACCCACACGCTCACGCGCGAACGTTTTCATCAACTGCGCCTCATGGAGGAGGAATGATCCCTGTTGTGATTTTGGCCGGTGGTAAGGCCAAACCGGAACTGCAGGCGGTGATAGGCTGCCCTCATCGTGCCCTCGCCGTTGTCAACGGCAAAACCCTGTTGGAGCATGTGGTAGAAGCGATGCAGGAGGCCGGCATAAAGTCTCTTTGTGTTGTGGGGGATATGCCTGCGAGTGCCGCCTATCATATTCTGCCCGATCACGGCGATTTCGTTACGAACCTTTTTGCGGGGCTGTCTTTTTTTAAGGAGGAGCCTTTCGTTCTGGTCTCTACGTGTGACCTGCCCTTTCTCACCGGAAATGTTGTTTTGCGGTTTATAGAAGACTCGCTGCAGCTTGCAAAGCGCGAGCGTGCCGGTTTTATTTGGCCTATTGTGCCGGTTTCTCTCTGTTATGAGCGGTTTCCGAATATACGTCGTACCTCTTTACGGCTAAGCGAGGGCGTTTTTACGGGGGGCAACTTAGCCCTTATTGCGCCTACGGCGCTTCTCACCCAGCAAGATAGAATCGCGTCGGCCTACGCGGCTCGAAAAAGCCCTCTTCGCTTGGCGCAGCTTCTCGGCGCTTCTGCCTTGCTACGATTGCTTCTTTCACAGACCCTCTTTCCCTCGCTGTTAACCGTATCGTGGTTGGAAACGCGAGTTTCCAACTTGCTCGGCAGTCCGGCCCGCGCACTGCATTCGGAACATCCGGAATTGGCGACCGATCTCGACAAACCCGAGGATTTTCGCGGTCTTGTGGAGCGCGAAAAGAGAGCTTAGAAGTTTCGAGGCCTATTGAAAGCAGGAGGGTTCAACCGTTCTTGAAGCTCCGCTATCCGACTTTCGATCTCTGTTTTCCGCTCTCCAAGCTGTTTGCGCTGCAGAATAGTTATAAGCATATTCAACTCTTCACGCCATCTATATATCTCTTTTCTTCGAAAGACAAGCAGTTCTCTCCACAGTTTTAGCTTCTCGATAGTATATTCGCCTGCTCGCGTCTTTGAGACTAAGGTGCCGTTCGGTTCCGTTTTCCAATGAAGGTCATGATCGCCTTCAGGAGTACAGGGATCGATGAAATAGAGACCATCCGCTATCTGCTCTGGTGAGGGCCAGATAGCCCCTTTGTTTTCATTACATTCCCTACAGGCCCAGTAGAGGTTGGTATATTCGCATTCTAGGTCAGGATGGGGATAAAGCCCTCGAATCGGTCGAAAATGATCGATGCAGTAGTTAGCCTCGCCTCCTACCATGGTTTCGTGGAGAGTGCAATATGCGCAGCAAAATCGGAAATCTTTGCGTAGCTGAGGGCGATATTTGCGATAATCTTTGTATCTTCG
>NZ_DATGKU010000152.1:0-3961 GCF_035294505.1 Chthonomonas sp.
GGAGACGCTATAGGTGGCGAAATGGTTGTGCGTCATGCTGTAGAGCGCCCAAATGGTCTCGGCACAAAACTCCGCAAGAATGATGCCTAAGGCCACCTGGTGCAACTTGTCGTGCCCTTTGAGGCCGTAGTACTTCTCCACGAAGAGTTTAATGAGATAGACGATGAGGAGGCCAAACCAGAAGTAGTCGAGGCCGAAGTTCATGGCAAGCGCATACCCTACCGGATGGAAGGGAAAGCCCGGTACCTGAAACCGAATGAAGTCGAGCAGCAACACAACGCAGAAGCCGATGAGGACAAACAGAATGGCTACGATGTTGGGAGGCTGATGCTTGGTGGTAAAAGAGCTGACGGTGCCGGACACGTCGCCACCCACATCGCCGGCACCCCACACATAGCCGCGATAGATATAGATGAGGTGTCCAAGAATGCTTCCGACCACCATGGCGAGCAGGATGGCAATGAAGAGCGCACGTTGGTTGATGCGCGCGCGCTCGCCCATTTTCATGGCTTCGAGCTGATGCGGCATGGGGTGGGTGCGATGGATGCGGTTCAGGAAGAAGAAGGTATTGACCATGCGGCTTACCCCGGCTTCGGGTAGGTTTTGGGTACCGGCGAAATCCACGATCATCTGGTTCGGCCCCATAAAGGCCATCTCATGCGAAGGGGGGCCGACCTGTGCCCGCATGCGGGTTAGAGCGACACTAAAGATAAGGAAAAGCACAATAGTAACAAAGGTCATCCATAGCGGGATGCCGATGTCCACCCCGATAACGCAAAGGGCCACAACGCTAAGCACAAGGCCGGCAAAGGCGACTCGATGCGGCACCCCCCTATCTCCTGGAGGATGACCGTGGAGTATCTGTTGCCATACCTCTCGAAGGTAGCCGCGGGCCACCCAAATCGCCATAACGAAAAGCCCGATGAAAGCCCCCCAACTCTGTTCACTAAAGTAGGGTGGGCTTGGCACGAGACCGCCGCCGCCAAAGACGCCCGCGCTTTGCGTGTAGCCTATAGCGTAGGTGAAGACCTGAAGCGCCTTGCGGAAAAAGAAGAAAAAGATGCAAGAGAAGAGGAGATCGGTGGGCATGAAAAAGCCGATGACCGCCATGTAAGGAAAGATGCCGATGGGTGTCCAACCGATGGCATTGAAGGGCGGATTGGGGAAGAGCTGCTGAAGGTCTCCGATAAAGCGCACGTTGATGAGGGGCAGATTTGGATAGAACTGGTGAAACCCATTGATGATGTCAATGGCGAACATAATGAGGAAGGCGCCGGTGAAGTAGCGGTTTTTCCAGAGGGGGAGGCGCCCCGCGCCCATCTGCACCACAGCAAGGGGCAGCTGAATGATGGGGAAAGCGAGCTTTTCGCGGTTCGTCCACTCATCCCGCATGAGGCTGTTGATGCAGAGCATGGCGAAACCTACAAGCCCCACAATGAGAGTCCACCCTAAGATGTAGCTCCACCAAAGATGGAGGTGGGTAAGAAAATAGTGAAAGCCATGCCCGCCATCCCGATAATCTTTGAACTTATCGGCATCTTTATAGGGCACGAAGAGCCAGCTGGTGATGTAGGGCAGAATTTTGTTGCGGTAATCGGAGTTGCTGCTGGCATAAAGGGCATAGGTGGCGATATGAGGGTTGATGATGTTCATCCACTCGGCACAGATGGCGCCCAGCACGGTTTGCATGCCGTAGAAGATGATCAGTTCCCCTTCGGTAAGTGCCCATCGCTTTGAGATTTTACGGACGCCGAGATTGATAACCGCCACGACGAAGGTCATAATGACCGGTGGAATCATCAACGAGAAGATGACATCTACAACCTGGTCGGCGGTCCAATAGGCGGTGAGAGGAGCTAAAAGAAGGGCTAAGAGCGTGACGCGAAGGCTAATCCAGCCTCTCCCTTGAGGCCTACCCTCTGAAAGAGTTGGTTCCAAGCTTTCTTCGGTTTTAGGATAGTTCGCCACGTTATTCCGTTACGGTTGATCGCAGAGTGTGTGATTCTGAAACACATTCACGATGGACACACGAACTGAAGAGACGATGCCGGTGTCCAAGTCGGAGCAAGCAGCACGATACGCCTTTCAGTTTACCGCATAGAAGTCCGTTTTGCCAAAACGTGGGAATGAGAAACCCTGTGCCATCCCTTGTTAGAGGGCGCGAATCCGTTCAAAGAGGGATTGGCGATCGACGGTGCGGCCGCTTTCAAGGGTCTTTTGAAAAAGCTCTGTGCCGAGTATGGAGTCAAGTTGGGCGCGTAGCCGCTCCTGGGCACTTTTGCGGATGGGGGGAATGGGCATTTCGAGCAGCGCCGCGTATTGGTCGTGGGCGCCAAGCAGTTGGGCGGCAAGAGGGTAGTTCTTTTGGGCGGCGGCAAGTTCGGCAGCGGTTTCGATGACGAGGAGACAGAGGAAGTGGCTAGAGAACTCGTGGCAGGCCTCCGCGGCCTCATGCAGAATCGTCGCCGCTTGGGAAAGCTCGCCAAGGCGGATGAGGGTGAGACTGCAATCGCAGAGGGCGTTGGCCGCATTAACGCGATTGCCGAGTTGTTGAAAAAGGTGGGCGCTCTGTTCGCTATGGTCGAGGGCCTCTTCTAGCGCGCCCTTTTCACGTGCAATGTGGCCGAGTGTAAGCAGAGAGAAAGCGATGCCGCGTTTATCGCCGAGCTGTTGGCGGAGGTTTAGGCTGCGACGACAAAACGCCTCTGCTTGAGCGTAATCCCCGTGCAGTAGGGCGGCTCCGCCGAGATTGTTAAGAGAGGCGGCAATCCCTCTTCGATCCTGAAACTCCTCTCGCATCTCAATACTTTCTTGGTAGTGTTTGGCTGCCTCCGCATATTTGCCTAGAAAGAGATGAACGTTACCGAGGGCATGGAGCAGGTTCGCAATGCCTCTTTGGTCTTTGAGGGCACGACGAATCTCTAGGGCCTCCATGTAGTAGGTTCTGGCGGAGGTGCATTCGTTGCGGGCAAGTGCGGAATCGCCTAGTCCTTGAAGCGCTTCCGCCATCCCGATGCGAAAATCGAAGTTTTTTAACGTTTCATAGGCGGCTGCAAAGCGGGTGAAAGCGGTATCGTAATCGCCGCGGGCGTGTGCGATCTCCCCTTCCACCACGCGAGCATGGGCGGCGGCGAGCAGATCGTTCTGTTGCACCGAAAGCTGTAGGCTCTCTCGAATCGAGGATTCGGCCACATCGTAATTTCCCTGCTTACAGGCCAGTGAGGCGAGCACATGCAGGGCCTTTGCTTTGAGCGGTATGGGGAGGACTGCCTTTTCTTGGAGGAGATGCTGGAGATGATCTTGACCTTCCTGTAGTTGATCCCGTGCGAGCCAAAAGCGCCAAAGTGCGATGGCCGTACGCACCCGAAGCTCTACAGACAAATTAGGATGGGTAAGCACAGTCCGCAGGTTGTCGTTATCTCGCTCTAGGCGGGCAAACCACTCCTCTTGTTCGGGGCCGGGAATGTGTGTTGCGGCCTCTTCAGCCCACTGTGTAAACCACCGCGCGTGACGTTCACGGAGAATGGGTTCTTGCCCGCTTTGCCGAAGAAGTTCTAGCCCATACTGGCGCATAGGCTCGAGGAGTGAAAACCGGTCGGCATGTGTATCGTAGTTCACGAGGGAGCGGTCGGTGAGAAGAGAGAGTGTGTCGAGGATGTCGTAGGCGGGCAAAAAGGCCTCATCGTTCGAGCGGTCGTCGGCATCGGCACAGATGGCCTCGGCCGCTTCGAGCGTCCATCCTCCTGTGAAGACGGCCAGACGCTGCAGCAGCCGCTTTTGGGGGGGAGTAAGGGGAGTGTAGCTCCAATCGAGGGCGGCACGGAGGGTTTTATGGCGCGAGATGCTGGTGCGTGGTGATTGCGAAAGCAGACGGAACATATCGCTAAGATGCGACTCGATATCTTTAGGCGAAAGGGCCCGACAGCGGGCGGCAGCAAGTTCGATGGCGAGCGGAATGCCA
>NZ_DATGKU010000153.1:0-1066 GCF_035294505.1 Chthonomonas sp.
ATACCGGAAGGTAGCCGGGGAGTTCGTGGGGAGCAAGCCCAGCGGGGTATCCATCGCCGAGAGGCGCCGGCCGGAGCCGCACGGGCAGCCCGGTTACTGGCGCGTGGACACGGTGCATCAGGGCGATTGGGATGGCGAAAAGGGTGTGTAGAAAATGCTGATCGAGTTCACCAAGTCACGGGCCTGCCGCAGCCAGGACAACGCATTGGTGGAAGGCAAAAACGGCGCGGTAATCCGCAAACACATGGGCTACGGCCACATACCCCAGCAGCATGCCGAGCCGGTGCACCAGTTCCACACGGCGCATCCGAACCCGTATTTGAACTACCACTGGCCCTGCGGTTTCGCTACGGTCACGATGGACGCACGCGGCAGGCGGCGGAGGTACAACCCCACCGACTACGCCACGCCAAACGAGAAGCTGAAATCACTACCGGAGGCAAAGCAGTACTTGACCGGGATTTCCATTTTGGTTCCCAAGCACGGGTGGTTATACACCAACCACCATCCAGTCGAGCCCGCGAGTTGCATTTCTTCGTGCGAAGGGCACCTTTTTTCCGGAAGGCGTCCCTGTCTGCCCCGCCAAAACATCCAACATTTCCAAATCCAGGTTTTTCAGCCACTTCCATGCACATTTCCCCGACTCTCCGCTTTTCCGCTGTGATTTGCTTCGCCAGCAGCCTCCCTCTAACCCCTCTAACCAGTCGCCACCGGTAAGGCGGCGATCCTTCGCACCACTTATATTGAGGGTGCTGCCAATATTCTTTCTTTCGGCCGCTTTTTTTGTGGCTGTGTGTGTTGTATTGTGGCGTGGATGGCGCAAAGTTGGCGCTTGCGGCCAGTCTACTTGGTTGCTCTGCTCGTTTCCCCGTAGCTACGCTCTATAGTTAAACTACTCCAGTTTTACGCGCGTTCGGTTTGCTGTTTCGTACCTGTGGCCGCTTCGCCAGTTATACTGACAACCTCCTGACAACACACGGGATTCGTGGCGGAGCGGGAGTCTACGCGACGTTTCTCCTAAACCACTGATTCGTGGTATGGCCTGGCGCGCCCAGACGACCCGCGC